>PWND01000295.1 GCA_003557965.1 Bacteroidales bacterium
GCTTTATAATCATTGTATCCTTTGTCAAAAACATAGATAGTGTTTGAATCGAGTTTGAGTTTGTTTAATAACATATGATCATGAGTGGCAGCACTTGAAAACCAAACCATTTTTGGCACAGATTCGTTTGGGAAAACCGACATAATCAGATGGTTACAATTACACATCGTAGAGACGTGCCTCTGCGGCACGTCTAAAAGAAATAAAATGTTCAATAATGCACAGACGCGCCTGTTTTCGGCGCGTCTCGAAAAAAATACAAGGGAGACGTGCCAGGTAGGCACGTCTGTACAAGAGTTGCTGTTCTTTAGAGGGAGACGCGCCACAAAAGGCTCGTCTCTACTTTATTCTTTATTCCTTTTATACCCAATTGCATTACGTGGTTTATTCTCTTTTTGGTGTAAGTTGTCAATTTTTTCAAGTAAATATTTGAATGCCTGATTAAGTTTTGCATCTAAATTAGCTATCTCTGTTTTTAACACCTCTGTTTCCTTGATTAATGCACGATAGCGAGCAAATGCTCTCATAATTTCAATATTGATTTTTATTGCTTTCTCCGAACGAAGCACTGACGAAAGCATGGCTACACCTTGTTCTGTAAATGCCATAGGATTAGCTGTTGAGTGTTTTAATTTTGATAACCGGTCACAATTTGTGACCAGTTCAAATTTTTCTTCATCCGTTAACTCAAACATGAAATCCTCAGGAAATCTGTCAATATTCCTTTTCACTTGTTGTTTTAATGCTTTATTGGCAACTTCATAAAGCAAGGCTAAGTCTGAATCAATCATGACCTTGCAACCTCTGAATTGAAAGATTAGTGTCTCATAATCAGGAATAATTAGATTCTTCATGTTATATGCAATTTGCTTTAGTGTGCAAATATAGTTTATTTGTCTAAATATTGTTTTTTTAAAAACGATTTTTATGAAAATGTGAAAAATGTAAATAAGTTTTAAACTTCGCACATTAATCTCCCTCTAATAAAATTCTAATAATTTTCTAATGGTTTTGTAACCGCTCATTTTAATCACCTAATATACTTTTGCACTGATTTTTGAAAATAATAGGCAAAGCTAATAGTATGAACAAAACCGACTTAAATATTAAAGACCAGGCGTTTCAAAACCTCAACGACATTATTGCATCAATCCCGGAAATGCAAAAAATGCCTGTTGTAGAGGTAGGTGAAATTCTGTCTGCTATTGAGGATAGTGACCTGATTGAGATTCTGGATAAATTCACACCAGAACAACAGGGGTTAATTGTTGCTGAATTTCATGTTTCAAAACAGCTCTCATTATTTCAGTCTGTTAGCAAAAAACGATTTGCGCTGATTATTGAAAACATGCCTTCTGAGTATCGGGCTGATTTGTATCAGCAATTAACTCATGAAGAACAGGTTGCTATATTACCTTTTCTCAGTAAATCAACAAGAGAAAATGTTATAAACCTGAGCAGCTATCCGCCGGAAACTGCCGGTGGTATAATGAGTACTGACTTTGCTACTGTTCAAAAAGGGATGACATGTAAAGAGGCTCTGCAAAAAGTCAGACATGATTCTCCTTCTCAAAAAACTATATATTACATATACGTAACTGATAACGATCAGCATCTTCAAGGTTTTATCACATTAAAAGATCTTGTAATAGCAGACCCACAATCATCAATTAATCAAATAACTATTACGGATTATGTTTCAGCTACTGTAGAAGAAGACCAGGAAGATGTTGCCAGAAGTATTGACAAGTATGATCTTGTTGCCATTCCTGTTGTAAATAAAAACAATCAATTGGTTGGTATAGTTACTCATGATGAGGCATTAGATGTACTAAGGGAAGAGCAAACAGAGGATATGGAAAAATTTATGGGGCTTGTTCCTGACAAAGAAGTTGTTGATTACTCTAATACCTCCGTTTTAGATCATTTCCGCAAAAGAGTGGTATGGTTGGTATCTTTGGCTGTTATTGGTGTGCTCTCAGGAATGGTTTTACATTATTTCGAAGATGCATTATCAACTCTTATTATTTTGGCTCTGTTTATGCCAATGGTAGCTGATACCGGCGGCAATACCGGCAGCCAGGCAGCAACTGTTGTAATTAGAGCATTAGCTTTAGGCCATATCAGTGTAAAAAACTGGTTTTCAATTATCTTTAAAGAAGCCAGGATATCTTTGATGTTGGCAGTTGTAATAGGAGTAATAGCATTTGGCAAAATACTATTTCTTACTTTGTTGTGGGACACTGATATTCCTCAACAGTTCAGCCTGCTGTATATCGCTTCCGGTATTTCTTTAGCACTTAGCTTACAGGTAATTTCCGCAACAATTATTGGGGCCGGCCTGCCTTTGCTGGTAAAGCGTTTGGGCGGCGATCCTGCAGTTGCTGCAAGTCCTGCTATAACGACACTGGTAGATGTTACAGGCTTGCTGATATATTTTGGAATTGCAATGATGATGTTTTTTAATTAAGCAATTTTAAAAAGAATATAATCTAAAAAAATAAAACATGTTAAATCTTTCAATATTACAATCATGAACAAAACAAAAAAGAACAACGCAAAGCGCAATCGCTATTTATTAATTGGTTTAATAATTTTTGTTCTGCTTGCTTTAGTGTTTTTGCCACAGCTAAGGCGTGAATTGGCAGAAGAGACACCATTACAACACTATGAAAAATTAGAAGGTGAAATTTTTATTCCTGAGCACAGCCCTTTAAGGGAAAGAATAGTTGTGTCGGAAGTTGCAGCAGAAAATGTTCAGCGCCAGGTATCAGCTCCTGCTACTGTTGAAGCAAACCCTTCCAAAAGGGCAAATATTTTCCCCCCTGCCGGTGGCCGAATTGTTCGCCTGTATGTAAATATGGGACAAAGCATTACAGCCGGACAGCCATTATTTGAAATTTATTCTCCTGAAGCAGCAGAAATACAAACAGATTTTGTAAGTGCAAAAAGTGCTCTGGCTTTAGCTGAAAGAGAGTTAAGGCGTAAAGAGGAGCTGCATGAGCGTGGAATTACACCGCTAAGGGAATTGGAAGAAGTTCGTACTGAGTTTGAAATTGCCCTTAGCGAAAAAAAAGGAGCTTCTTTAAAAATGCAAATAATGGGTTTTTCTGAAGATGATATAGGCAAACCCCTAATTGTGCGCTCACCAATAAACGGGAGGCTGGTTGATTTGGCAGTAGCTCCTGGTGAGTTTATTGCTGAGCCGGAAGAACCTCTGATGATAATTGCAGACCTTAGCAATGTATGGGTTACCGCCAGCATACAGGAAAAAGACATACGGTTTGTTAGCCCCGGTGGCAAAGCAAAAGCCCGCTTTTCAGCCTACCCGGAAGTAGCTTATGAAGGTACTGTTTTGTTTGTGAGTGACATTCTCGATGAAGACACCCGTACAACAAAAGTCAGAATAGAATTTGAGAATGAAGACAGGCGACTTAAGCCAGGAATGTTTTCTTATGTTAACTTCTTTTCATCTCCTGAGCCTGCCATAGTTGTACCTGCCAAGGCTGTTCTGCAAAGAAGAGATTTTAACTATGTATATATTGAAACTGCTCCATATACATTTAAAACCAGGAAAGTAATAACAGGCGAAACAATTGATGACAAAATTGTTATCCTGCATGGCTTAACAGAAAATGAACCTGTAATTATTGATAATGCAATTTTATTACCATAATTTTTGGAAAAAGCTAATAGCTCTCTTTCAAAGCCTGTTGAGAAAAGAATAATGAAAAAAACAGATTTTTTAAAAAACAAAACTTTAATATCATGGGAATAAATAAGTTTATAAGATATTGCTTGTTGCGCAGATGGATAATGGTGGCATTATTTTTTATGCTGGGAGCATTTGGTGTTTATTCATGGAACCAGTTAAATATTGATGCGTACCCCGATATTGCAGATGTTACAACTATGGTTGTTACACAATATCCTGGCCATGCTGCAGAAACTGTAGAAGAACAAGTAACAATACCTATTGAAAGGGTTCTGAATGGTATGCCCGGCCTTATAGTTATGCGGTCAAAAAGCACTTTTGGCTTATCAATGATTACTTTGGTATTCGCAGATGGCATGGATGATTATTTTGCCCGCCAACTGGTAAGGGAAAGGCTTACAGAGGCCGAATTGCCTGAAGGAGCCGACCCTGAGCTAGAGCCTCTCACAAGCCCAACAGGCGAAATATTCAGATATACACTTCATTCTGATATTCATGGGCAAAGAGAGCTGAGAGAACTCCAGGAGTGGTATGTTATACCTGCTTTGAGAGAAGTTTTTGGTGTAGCTGAAGTTGTTAATTTTGGTGGCGAAACAACCCAGTTTCAAGCTGAACTAAACCCTGAAAAACTCAAAAAGTACAACCTTTCCCTTGATGAAGTAATTGATGCTATTGATATAAATAATGCCAATGCAGGCGGAGGCAGAGTTGAGCGTGGTGATTTGGCTTATGTAATAAGAGGAATTGGGTTAGTCAGGTCATTGGAAGACCTTGGAAATATTGTTGTTGCCTCAATTGAAGGCACACCGGTTTTTCTCAGGGATTTGGGCAACCTAAAACTTGGAGCAATGGAGCGCAATGGCATGCTGGGCAAAGACGACTATGACGACCTTGTTTCAGGGATTGTTGTATTACTCCGGGGAGAAGATCCTTCTGCAACTTTGGAAGGAATTCATGAAAAAATTGACGACCTTAACAACAGGATTCTTCCGGATGATGTTAAAGTTGTGCCATATTATGACCGTACAGAATTGATAGAACAAACTATAAGAAAAGTTTCTACAACACTGCTTCAGGGTATTGGGTTAGTAGTTTTAATTCTTTTATTATTCCTTGGAAGCGTAAAGTCGGCATTGATAGTTGCAACTGTTATTCCTTTTGCAATGCTTGTATCATTTGCATTAATGTATCTTACAGATATTCCTGCAAACCTTTTGTCTTTGGGAGCGCTAAGCTTTGGTATCCTTGTTGATGCTGCCATTGTAATTGTAGAATCTTTACAGGCAAAAAGAGAGAAGAATCCAACAGAAGTATTTACAGAAGAAAGAGTTGCAGGCAGTACCTTTTTAGTAGCAAAGCCAATATTCTTTTCTGTATTGATTATCATTGCTGCTCACCTGCCATTATTTGCCTTTGAAAGGATAGAAGCGAAGTTTTTCACGCCAATGGCATTTACAGTAGCCTATGCATTAGGCGGCGCACTATTGTTTTCTTTAGCTGTAATACCAGGATTAATGCTGTGGGCTCATGGAAAGCCATCTAAGATATTTATTAACAAACCCATAGAATGGCTTAAAAGGAAGTATAATGTTATGATGAGCTTTCTTCTTGATTATCCTAGGTATGCAATTATTCCGGCATTAATAGCTGTTATTATTACTGCTTTTGTTTTTGTAAAAATAGGTAAAGAATTTTTACCATACATTGATGAGGGTTCCATTTGGTTGCAGGTAAAACTCCCTGAAGGCATTTCCATTGAAAAAGGAAGTGAAATGGCTGCCGAGCTCAGAGATGTTACAAGGGAGTTTCCGGAAGTAAGCTTTATTGTAACTCAGCTTGGACGAAACGATGATGGAACTGACCCATTTACTCCATCTCATATTGAAGCAATGGTAGGGCTTCATCCTTATAATACCTGGCAACCCAGAAGAAGCAAGTTGGACCTTATAGATGAAATGGATAAAAGGTTTCAACAAATGCCGGGATTTACAGTCGGGTTTTCCCAGCCTATGATTGATGGCGTAAATGACAAAGTAGCCGGAGCTCATAGCGAAATAGTTGTAAAGGTGTTCGGTGAAGACCTGGTAGAATCCCGGAGAATTGCGGAAGAAGTTATTGAAGTTTTGGATGGTGTTGAAGGAGCTGTTGATCTTGCAATAGACCAAGAGCCACCCTTGCCGCAAATGCAAATAGAGATTAACAGGGATGCAGCAGCACGCTATGGCATTAATGTATCGCAGATAGCTGAACTTATCGAGGTGGGTATTGGTGGAAGAGAAGTTTCTGAGATCTTTTTAGGCCAGCGCAGATACGATGTAATATTAAGATATCCTGAAAGCTTCAGAAATTCACCTGAAAAAGTTGGAAACCTGCTTTTAACTTCTTCCTCAGGTGCATCTATAGCATTATCACAAGTAGCAGATATAAAAATGACAACAGGAGAAAGCACCATTTCCAGGGAAATGAACCGCAGGCACATGACTGTTAAGCTTAACCTTCGCGGACGTGAATTTTCTCACTTTTTTAATGAAGCACAAAGAGCTATTGAAGAACAAGTTGATTATGATCCTGATAAAAACTCACTTGAATGGGGAGGGTTATTCGAAAATAAAGAAAGAGCAGAAGGAAGAGCAATGGTGATAATTCCAATGGTTCTTGCAATAATATTTTTACTGTTATACGCTGAATTCGGAACCCTGCGGCACCCTCTTGTTATTCTTTCAACACTTCCTCTTGCTGTCTTAGGAGGATTGCTTGCCCTCGAACTCAGAGGCATGACAGTTAATGTTGCAAGTATTGTCGGGTTTATTGCACTATCAGGCCTTGCTGTTCAAAACGGGGTTATTTTGATTTCCAACCTAAACAGAGTTAAGCTTCAAGGTAGCCTTAACCTTAAAGAATCTGTGCTAAAAGGTGCAACAATGCGCCTAAGGCCTGTATTAATTACCGCATTGACAACCCTGTTCGGAGTACTGCCGGCAGCTTTTACTTTCGGTGTTGGATCAGATATACAAAGGCCTCTCACAACTGTTGTAATGGGCGGCCTTACTACAGCTACTATTCTTACTATGATTATTCTGCCTGTTGTCTATTTTCTGGTAGAAAGGAAATTTAATAAGAAAACTGAAATTAATTCATAAACAAAGAAAAATCAAGAAATAATGAAAACTCTAATCATTATAATAACAATACTATTTGTGCCAATTCATACAATTGCACAGACAAATGAAAAGGAATTTGCAGAGGTAAGTTTTGATGAGTATATGCAATTGGTTTTGCTAAACAACTTTGAATACCTTGTTAACCAATATGAGGTTTCAGTGGCTGAAGCTGCAATAACTGCTGCCAGGGTGTTTGAAGACCCTGAACTAGAAGTCATTTTACCAATGTTTAATGAAGACGATTTCGATGGTTTTCCGCAAAATATTTCATTTGAAATGGAAGTCCCATTAGAACTTTTCGGAAAAAGACGTAACAGAATAAGGCTTGCTCAAGCTGAAAAGTTGATTGTGGATGCTGAGCTTGATGATTATTTAAGGTTTTTAAGAGCTGAAGCGGCATTTAGCTTCGTGGAAGTACTGTCTTTTCAAAAAATCATTGAAAGAAAGAACCTGACCCTCGAGCAACTTAACCAGCTCACTGACGTAAATAAAGCACTGTTTGATGCAGGCGAGATTGGAGAAATTGATGTTTTACAAACACGAATAGAAGCCAGAAACTTTGAAGCTGAGCTCTTTGATGTTAAAACTGAGTATGCAGAGCTGCTAAATGATGTATATGTTTTAATGGGAGCTATCCCAACCGACTCGCTTGTATTTTCAGGTGACATTTCATTAAAGTCACCAATGGTAGAGTTCAACAATTTAAGAGAATTTGCACTATCACAACGTAGTGATATTGTAGCAGCCCGGAAAGAAAAGCAAGCAGCCGAAGTAGCAATGAGGCTTGCAAGGCTGGAGCGCACACCGGATATTACACTTATTGCAGGATATCATAATGAAGGTGCTGTTACACCGGTGCCTGGTATTAAAGCAGCGTATGCCGGCGTAATTATACCTTTGAAATTCTCAGGATTTAATCGTGGTGAATATAGAGAATCCTTTTACAGGCACGAGCAATCAAAGCTTTTATTAAAAGCAACAACACTTGAAGTTGACGCAGAATTAAAAGCAGCCTGGGATAAATACCGGCTATCAACTCAAAAAAGGATGCTGTTTACTGAAAGCATTTTGGAAGATGCCGAGAAAGTCAGAGATGCTGTTGTTTTTAGTTATCAAAGAGGTGAGGTTTCTTTACTGGAAGTATTAGAAGCCCAGCGAACCATGAATGAAATGTATATGAACTATTATGAAGCGCTAACACAACAAGCTAATTCTATTATAGAACTATCGAAGAGTGCCGGGCAATGGTTTGTTGAGTTCTGATATTTTTATTAATAGCACTTTAGTGGCTAATATTCTTTCATTGCAACTTACTACTTTATTTTAAGAGCTGGAAAAAATAGAGAAAAAAACTATTCCGGTTTTCAGCAATTAAACTATATTTGCTAAAAAAGTAGTATAATGGCAGTTTCAATGACAGGATATGGCAAAAGTACTTGCCAAATAAATGAGCGGAATATACATATAGAAATCAAAGCACTTAACAGCAAGTCTTTCGATTTATTCCTCAAGTTACCACAGTTTATCAGGGAAAAAGAAAGCCAGATAAGAAGTATATTAGCAAAAAAAATTATCAGGGGCAAGGTTGAGCTTATAGTAACTTTTGACACTAATGAATCTTGTGCTAACTTCAATATAAACAAAACACTTTTTAAGCAGTATTACAAAACCATAAGAAGTACTGCTGAAGAACTTGATGCACCGCTGGGTGATAGCCTTATTAGCTCTGTTCTGAGAATTCCTGATGTATTATCGCAACAAACTGAGGAGTTTGACTCTGAGAAATGGGAGATTTTTAAAACATCATTAGAAGATGCAATACAGCAGCTTATCTCTTTCAGGGTTTCTGAAGGGGAGCACATGAAAAAAGACATCAATAATAGTATAATAAAAATCCAGTCACTGCTGGATTTAATAACACCTCATGAAAATGAGAGGATAGAAAACATTAAGCAAAAGCTGTCTAATTCACTTTCAAAAATCCAGGAAAAAATTCAGATAGACACAAACAGGTTTGAACAGGAATTAGTTTATTATTTAGAGAAGCTCGACATTAATGAGGAAAAGGTAAGGCTTGCAAAACACCTCGAATACTTTAAAGAAACTATTGAAAATGAACAAGGCAGCGGGAAAAAGCTTGGTTTTATTTCACAGGAAATCGGAAGAGAAATAAACACATTAGGAAGCAAAGCACAACATGCTGAAATACAAAAAATCATTGTACAAATGAAAGATGAGTTGGAAAAAATAAAAGAGCAACTTATGAACGTATTATAAATATGAGTGGAAAGTTAATTATAGTTTCAGCACCTTCAGGAGCCGGCAAAACTAGTATTGTGAAAGCTCTGTTAAGCAGAAATAACAATCTTGAATTTTCGGTATCAGCTTGTTCACGACAAAAGAGAGAGCATGAAGTGCATGGTAAAGATTATTACTTTATTTCTACAGAAGAATTCAGAAAAAAAATCAAAGAAAATGAGTTTGTAGAATGGGAAGAGGTATATACCGGAAGCTATTACGGCACTTTGAAAAGTGAGTTGGAACGTATTTGGTCAAAAGGCAATCATGTAGTTTTTGATGTAGATGTAATTGGAGGCCTAAATATTAAAAAGCAATATAAGAGTAAAGCTTTGTCAATTTTTATAATGCCTCCAAGCATAGAAGAGTTGAAGAACCGGCTTATAGGAAGGAAAACAGAAACTCCTGAAACGCTTAAAAAAAGAATAAATAAAGCAGAATACGAACTACAGTTTGCCAAAGAATTTGATGTTAAGGTAGTTAATGATGATTTGGACAGGGCTATTTCAGAAGCTGAAAAAATCATCCAGGATTTTGCTAAAACCTGACAACTTCGATAGAGCTATTTTTTCTGTAATTGGGGTAAATAAACCTCTTTTGCCCACTTATAACGCGGCTCAAAATCTATCGCCTTAATTACTGAATTAACTGCTTTCTGAATATTTCCATTAAACTCATGAGCCCTTGCAATTGATATGAGTGTGTTAAGGTAAAGCCATTTGTGATTATTCGGGAGCTCAGCATCATACATCTCAATTGCTTTAGTGTAAAATTCAATAGCATCTGATTTTGACCCGCCTAACAATGCAGGTGTATGAAACCTAACATTTCCTTTTTCTATCCATCCACGAGTATAATTTGGGTTTAATTCAACAGATTTATCAGCAGCACTTATGCTTTTAGGCCCAAGGCTTATGCCTTTAAAAGCATTAATAGATATTTCGAAACCATAAAATGCTGACTTAAATGCTAAAGCCTGGGCTTTATAATTTTCCTTTGCAATAAGCTTTTCAACAAATTTATTTGCATTTACCAGGTGTTTTTTTGCTTTTGATTGTTCTCCAAAATCAAGATGATAACCGATAGCTCCATAATACGCTAAAACGATATCGTATAATAATTCATTGGATGGGCTTTTGTTGTATTCCTGAACCATCTCACCAACTATTCTTTCCCATCTGTTAATATCATGGGTAATAAATGACTCATAAATGCTATTTTGAAAAATTTTTATATTTGAAGCATAGCTAACAGAAAAAATCCAAAATGCCAGTAAAAACGAACTGATTATTTTGCTGCTCATAATACCTTAGATTGTTTTTTTAGAAATAAATGCTGTGTTTTTGCAAGTAAAGGTATTCAAAATTTTATATCTATACAAAACCCTGATATCTTTACTTTGAGCCATATTGCTACCGGCAAATCGAAGCATCTCCTTAATATCAGTTAATTCGAAAAAATGGAAGTAGAAACAAAACTAAATCTATTAAGTTTTCCCGAACAACAATGAAGTAAAAAATTAAATAATGAGTTTTGTCGTTTAAAAAAACAACAAAGCATAATAATTATTGTTTTCATAAGTAATACTTTTGTAAACAAAACATCAATATGGGAAAGTTAAACCTTGAGGCTGTAATTGATCCTGATTCAGGTTTTTGTTTTGGTGTTGTAGAAGCAATTAATAAAGCAGAAAAGGCTTTAGAAGAGGATAATGACTTATTTTGTTTGGGTGAAATTGTTCATAATGATGAAGAGGTTAGGCGGTTGGCAAGTAAAGGCATGAAAACAATTAGCCATAAAGACCTGGAAAGCATAAGTGGTCAAACAGTTTTATTCAGAGCTCACGGGGAGCATCCTGACAGCTATAAAAAAGCGTTAGCAAAAAACAATGTAATTATTGATGCTTCATGCCCCATTATAAAAAAGCTGCAACAAAAAGTAAAGGAATCGTATCAGAACAATGAGTTTATTATAATTTTCGGGAAGCATGACCATCCTGAAGTAATAGCTTTGAGCGGGCAAATTGACAATGATGCTTTAATCATTGAAAGCATTGAGGATATTGAAGTTGATATTATACCCAAAAAGCTTACTATATACAGCCAAACCACACAGTCTATAGAAAAGTTTTATGAGATTATTGAATTTTTAAAGAAATCCGGCAAGGAAGTAACAATAAAAGACACAATTTGCAGAAGAGTATCAAATCGTCATCCGAGGCTAAAGAGTTTTTGTAAAAAATATAATAAAGTAATTTTTGTTGGCGGAAAAAAATCTTCTAACGCAAAAGTATTATTTGAGGTTTGTAATGACGTAAACCCTCATGCCTATTTCATAAGCTCAGTTGATGATATAGACAAAGGCTGGTTTGAACAAGGTGATACTGTTGGGATTTCCGGAGCAACATCTACTCCACATTGGTTAATGGAAAAAGTAAGCAGGTATTTAAAAAGTTTATAAGCATGGTTTTTACAGTATTTTCGGATGAGCATTTCATGAATGAAGCTATAAAAGAAGCACATAAAGCAGCTGAGCTTGGAGAAGTGCCGGTTGGGGCGATAATTGTTGCAGATAATCAGATTATTGCCAGGGCACATAATCTTACAGAATCTCTGAATGATGTAACTGCTCATGCTGAAATGCAGGCAATAACTGCAGCTTCAAATTTTTTGGGTGGCAAATATCTAACAAACTGCGTTTTATATGTAACTCTTGAGCCTTGCTTAATGTGTGCAGGTGCCCTATACTGGTCACAAATATCAAAAATCATTTATGCTGCTGATGATGAAAAAAACGGATATTCAAAATATAACAAAAATGCCTTTCATCCTAAAACAACCGTGGAAAAAGGAATTAAAGCAGCAGAATGCTCTAAAATAATTACTGAGTTCTTTCAAAAAAGAAGAAACTAAATAAGACTACATTGTCAGTAATATTTATTTTACCAGGATTTTTGGCTCCATCATATCGTGAATTGCGTATTTAATTCCTTCCCTTCCAATACCGCTATCTTTAATGCCGCCATAAGGCATGTGGTCAGTTCTGAAAACAGGCACATCATTATGAATAAGCCCTCCTACTTCAATGTTGTTGAAAGCATAATCCAACTCTTTAATATTATTCGTAAAAATGCCTGCCTGTAGTCCGTAGTTAGTGTTGTTTACCTGGTTAACGGCTTCTTCAAAGCTTTCATAAGGTTGAAGGGTTACAACCGGCCCAAATATTTCCTGGCATGAAACATTCATATCAGGAGTAACATTTGTTAAAACCGTCGGTTCGTAGTATGCACCATTTCTTTTCCCTCCACATAAAAGCTTTGCTCCATCATTTTGTGCCTCATTTACCCAGTCTTCAACTCGCTTAGCATTCGATTCGTCAATCATAGCAGTTATTTCGGTGTCGTGTGATAATGGGTGTCCGTAGTTTAATTTTTTTACCAAGGGGATAAACTGTTCACAAAAAGTTTCAAAAACATCCTTATGAACAAAAATTCGTTGAGCATGTATGCAAATTTGCCCCTGGTAAGCAAATCCCCCAACAACGCACCTTGATACGGCATGAGAAATATCAGAGCTTTGAGAAACTATTGTACCTGCATTGCCGCCAAGTTCTAACACAACCTTTTTTTTGCCGGCACGGGCTTTCATTTTCCATCCAACTTCAGAAGAACCTGTAAAAGTAAGTAGCTTAAAGTCGTCACTGGTAACTATAAGGTCACCAATATTTCTTTTCATTGGTAAAACAGAATAACTCCCTTTGGGAAACTCTGTCTTATCAATAATTTTTGCAAGTTCTAATGTAGCAAGAGGAGTTGTTGACGCGGGCTTTAATACTATTGGGCATCCTGCGGCCAATGCGGGTGCTATTTTATGCGCGGCAAGGTTAAGCGGAAAGTTAAACGGGCTTATACCGGCGACAGGGCCTATTGGAAAATACTTAACAAGGCCTTCCCGACCTTTACCTTCAACTGCCCAGTCAAGCCTTATGTATTCCATTGGCAAACGTTTAGCTTCTTCAGCAGCAACTTTAAATGTTTGAACTGCCCTGCGTGCCTCTGCCAGGGCGTATTTCCATGGCTTAGCAGCTTCCTGTGCAATTAATGAAGCAAAGCGCTCTTCATTTTTAGATATTTCAGATGCAATAAAATTTAAAGCTTCGCTCTTTTCGTATGCAGCCATTAGCTTCATCTTTGCAAAAGCTTCTTTGGCTTTATCTGAGGCAAACTTTAGTTCCTCCTCCTCCGCCAGCCATGTTTGAGCAAAATCTTTCCCGTCATAAGGATTAGAAACAAATAAAGTAAGGGGTGTTTCAATAAAGTCACCCCCACAGTAAATTTTAAAACATTCCATAATTATTTTTTTTACCAGGTATTAAATCTGTTAAAACCAGATTGGTTGTGAAAGCCATGATTGATTGGCATAAACGGGTTATACCCTGATGATATGTTTATTTCAGCACCAAATCGAAAATTCTCACTGAATTTATAATCTAACCCCAGCATCATTCCCTTTATATCATTATTATGCATAAGATTATTATTGAACAGCATTGAGGTTTTGTTTTGATCGTACCAGCCTGCACCGGTTATTGTAAGCCTTGAGCTAATATCATAAGCTCCTGCGACAAAAAACATTGAGCTGGTTAAATTGTTTTGAAACATCCCGTATTCCTGAATTTCTGAATTCATCGAGATTTCAGGAAAAGAAGATGTTGTTCCGGGGTTATAGTTGCTAATAAAAGCACCTGCTGATATTCTAAAGTCCGGGCTTATTTGCCAGCTCATGGTAGGTGAAATAGTTTGTGAAAACAATGAGCCTGAACCCTGAAATTGCATAAATGAACCACCCAACATCAGCCCAAAATCAGGAGTAAGCGAAAAACTATTTTCATTTTCATTGCCTATAGCATCAGTGTTGCTTAACAAACCATCTTCATTCGCAGCAAAAACACTCATGCCAATAACTGAAAGAATAACAAAAAATAGCGTTTTCATAGTTTTTTTGTTTTTTGTAAAAACGAAATACAATAGTGTATTATTTCAACACTACAAAAATAAAAAAAACTAATAGCTAACTCAAACCTTTTAATGATATATTTTTATTTAATTTTGCATAAAAACAAAGATATTATGGCAAATAGTAATATTAAAAAACCAAGGTTTAGATATCCTATATTACTGACTATTAAAACGTACTTTTTTATCACTATAGGCTTAATAATATACTCATTTGCCTGGACTGCATTTTTGTTGCCTTTTGAATTGGTTTCTGGTGGTATAAGCGGGATTTCCGCAATGATTTATTATTTTGCCGGATATAATTTCGGTTTAACTTATTTTATTATCAATGCAATATTATTATTTGCCGGAGCAAAAGCTTTAGGATTAAGGCTGGGAATAAAAACGATATATGCAGTATTAGTTATTTCACTGTTTTTTATATTGTTTAAAGAATATTTTGAAGCTCCTGTGGTTGAAAATTTGTTAATTTCAGCTTTAGCAGGAGGGCTTTTAGCCGGAATAGGCATAGGAATTGTTTTTACACAGGGTGGCAGCATAGGTGGAACCGACATTATAGCTATGCTAATTGAAAAGTATCGAGCCATAACTCCCGGAAGAATGATTTTATTGTTTGATGTAATCATTATTGGCTCATCATATTTTCTTTTTGAAAGTATAGAAATAGTCGTTTATGGCATTATTATAATGGCTGTAATGTTTTACGCCAAAGACATGCTGCTGATGGGTGAACGACAAAGTGTACAAATGTTTATCTTTTCCAGGAAGTATGATGAAATAGCTAAGCGAATTGCAAACGATATCGGGCGAGGAGTAACTCTTGTTAACGCTAAAGGATGGTATAGCAGAGAAGGCAGCTATCTTCTCATGATTGTAGTTAGAAAGCACGAAACATCCAGCGTATATAAATCAATCAAAGAAATTGACCCGGAGGCATTTATTACAGTAGCTAACGTTATGGGTGTTTTTGGGAAAGGCTTTGATCCCGTTAAACACTAATAAAGCCTATTGTTTTGTCCAAATCCTATTGTTTAGGTTAAGATCTTCCACAATGCCAACAGCAAGCTGGATATCTTCAAAGTATTCCTGCACAATTTTAAACCTGTTTAGCTTCTTGAAGTATGAAGGCTCAAATAAGTTCTTGTTATAACCTATTGCAACATATAAAAATGAATTTACAAAAGAAATAAACACAGGGTTTTTATGGCTTTTCTTAAAATCTGTTATTCTTTTCATTAAAGAGGTTGAAAGCACATACCTGGCTTCTACCTGGTCTTCGCCATATGCAACAAAATACTTATTAAATTCAAGGTCTTCAAGGCTTATATGCTTTTCCCTTCTGGAAATATTCATTTTTTGGAAAAAACGCGCAAAACTACTTCTTCCAAGCCTGTTAGGCAATACAATAGTTGATGTTGTAAAGTGCTTGTTAAAATCAGCTATAAAAAATAAGCCCTTAAAAATTCTGTGCCATGTTGTTTTCGTCTTCCCTTTACTGTCAGTTGTTACTCGCTTATACTCAGCGTTTATTTCAGAAAACCATATCTTGGTTTTGTCAACAACTCCTTCTACCATGTCATCACCACGATATCGGTCAACATTAGTTAAAAAAATTCGTGACCGCTGAAAACTATCCAGGCCAATATAATTCTTAGGATTATAACTTAAATCAGGACTTATAAAAGTAACAATAGCCTTTATTACCTGTTCCTTAAAGTCACTATAAAAAGTTTTATCTCTTCCTTTAACATAAAAAAACACTATAGCAACAATTATTGAGATTATGACTCCCACAAAAACTTTTAAAGAGTAGTAATCATCTTTTGGGAAAAACAAACTAGCGGAAGCCATGGTAAATAAGATTCCTATAGCTGCAACTAAAAAAGACCACAATACAAACCTTAAAATTCTCTTTCGCCGTTTTTCAAGCAGTGAGAGATTTTCATGCATTGATTTATTATAGAAATCCTTGAACTCTTTTAATGTCTTCATAAGCCAAAGAAATAATTAGATGCTAAAAAGCGACTTTACATCAACATTTTGCCTTTCTTTTTCTGAAATTTCAAACAACAGCTTAGTTTTAAAACCAAACATCATTGCAAAAACATTTGACGGGAACATTTGAACTGCGTTGTTATAATCTGTTACAGCAGCATTATAGGCTCTTCTGGCTGCTGATAACTGCTCTTCAACTTCGTTTAATGATCCCTGCAACTGCAGGAAGTTTTGATTTGCTTTAAGGTCCGGATAGTTTTCAACTGCTACCATAATTCCACCCATTGCCCTGCTTATTTTATTATTAAGGTCAACCTTTTCATTATCGCTTAAATTGCCCGACATTGCTTTTGCTCTAAGCTCTGTTATTTCTGTCAGTGTTTCCCTTTCATGTTCCATATATTTTTGAACTGTAGCAACCAGGTTTGGAATTAAGTCATATCGCTTTTTTGCCATTGCATCAATGGTTGCAAAAGCTTTTTCGGCATTATTACGCCTTCTTACAAGCCGGTTATAGCCCAATATAATAAAAAGCAATAGAACACCGGCTAAAATCAACAATACTACAGAATTTTCCATTTTTTAATCTTTTTTGTTTGTAATAAATTTTGCTAAAATTACGCTTTTTTATCGGTTTAAAAGTGACAGCAGCCCTTTTAAAAGAAATATTTAATCGAAGCAACAGTTCTTAGATTTGATACTTCTTTTGTGTCAGATATATTAAAGCGTTTATCAGGCGTGCCATAAGCAGCAACATTATACATTACTTCGGCACCAATTTGTGCTTTCCCTGAATTAAAAATAATGCGGGGAGCGATTCGGTACATGTATGCAATATTTGCACCTCTTGCATATACTTCCCCGGTAATATCTTCGTTAGCTCCCAGGTTAGTAGCATATCCAAATAACAAGCCTGCTACAACTCTATCACTGGTATTGGTTTCAAAATCTGCCCAGCTTGTTAAGTATTGAATCCCCGTATAGGAATATATTTATTTCTGCGGATCAATCCGTTCAGCCTCCCCATATCCTCCGGGCATTATTAAATGGCTGGAGTTTTC
Organism: Bacteroidales bacterium; assembly: GCA_003557965.1. Classification (GTDB taxonomy): domain Bacteria; phylum Bacteroidota; class Bacteroidia; order Bacteroidales; family UBA7960; genus PWND01. The sequence continues at coordinate 17,248 of PWND01000295.1, forward strand.
GCTGTAGTTAGCCTGCATTTTTATGTTTATAAATGGCAACTTAACATTAGAAAAAATATTTGCATGCAGGCTTTCCATTGTTTCATTAGTTTTGTATCCGGCGGTTGTTTCCTTTCTGGGTTTTATGGATTGACAGCCTGCAGTTGCTCCAACAAAAAAACTGTTATTTTTAATAATAGCTTGTATATAGGCTTCAGGAGTTTTGCTGTTTCTCAGATAGTCAGAGCTTGTGCCATCAGGCCCCAGTGATGCAAAATCGTTGTGGGCCAGTAAAGTTGCCGATAAGCTTATATGTTGAAAATTGTATGAAAACCTAAGCTGAGGTGACCTGTTCAGTACATGATAAGGAACAACACCTGCAAACGACACTGTCGCGGGAAAGCAAGCCCCAACAAAAAGCGGATGCCAGAACTGTCCTGCCAGAAGTTCTGCGTTTTCCCAGCTAAAATTTATAAAAGCATGCCTCAGCCGTGCAAGCGAATTAAAGCCGGGCCCGATTCCTATCAAGTCTCCTTCTATCAAACCTGATGTTTTTGCACCAAAGGCATCAGGGCCTTTCAAGCGTGCACCAAACCTCGATGAAAAAGCAATAAAATTAAAATTAGGAGTAGCATTAATATCATTCCCATCCTCATCAAGCTTTTCATCCATAGGAAAAAGCAACACCAAGCCTTCACGAGCACTAACAACCTGGCGCGTGTCGAATATCACTTCATGATTAATAAAACCATAAAATTCTATCTCTGCAATTTTTTCATTTTCTTCGGCATTCAAGTTAGAGGCACTAACAGCCAATAAAGCAATCAAGATTAACAAAGTCGGTTTTTTCATATAAATCATAATTGTTGTATTTTTAAAATGAGTAGCCGAAGTTAAAAAAATAATCATTAACAAAAATATGTTTTTTATTAACAAAGCAATTTGAGATCAAAAATGTTAGCAATTTTTGCTTTTTTCAAAAATATGATCAGCTTAATATTCATTTTGGCAGTTCTGTATTTGTTAATTTTATTACATTTGTATAAAAACCTTAGTTATGATAAAACGCTTAATTTACCTCATTATAGCTGTACCGCTAATATTTTTTTTCATCTACAATAACCCGGGAGAAAACCTAAACGATTCTGGAAGCAATAAAACAGACAGCTTTGCTACAATATCTATGATTTTTGCGGGAGATATAATGGGGCACGAACGCCAAATAAATGCTGCCTTTTGTAATGAAAAACAGGAATATGATTATACGCATTGTTTTCAGTACGTTAAACCTATCCTGTCTGATTTTGATCTGGCTATAGGAAATCTTGAAGTAACATTGCCAGGCAAGCCTCCTTATGCAGGATATCCGCAATTTAAAAGCCCTGATGCACTGGCCTATGCACTAAAACATGCCGGATTTAACGGGCTTGTCACAGCAAACAATCATTCTAATGATGGTTATGGGGCAGCTCTTATTCATACAATTGACACATTAAGAGGCCTTAATTTTTATCAAACCGGAACTTTTAAAAATATGGCTGAAAGAGATTCTCTGTACCCGCTAATTATAAAAAAGAACGGTTTTAAAATTGCTTTGCTAAACTATACTTATGGTACAAACTGGATTCCTGATGAACCTCCAACATTTGTTAACCTAATTGATGAAGAACTAATGCTGGAAGACCTTGAGAAAACTAATAGCTTAAACCCTGATATTGTAATTGCATTTATGCACTGGGGTAATGAATACGAACTGCACGAAAACCAGGAACAAAGAGAAACTGCAAAATTACTTGCTGAAAATGGAGTTGATTTGATAATAGGTTCTCATCCTCACGTTATTCAGCCTGTAAAATACATTAAAACAAGCCAAAATGATTCAGTATTAACAGTTTATTCTCTTGGGAACTATATTTCTAACCAATTCAGGCCAAATACAGATGGTGGAATGATGTTTGAAATAACTTATAAAAAAAACAAGTACACAGGAGAAATTGTTAAAGACAGCTACTACCACCACTTAGTATGGAGGTAGAGAGAAGCCCGAAGCGAACAACACCCGGAAGGCAGATATTTTGTTATTCCCGTAAGCAAATTTGAAAAAGGCTTACTGGCTGATTTGAATATGCCGGCAGGAAATAAAAAAGCTATGCAAGACTTTACCAACAATATGCGCAAACACTTAAGAAACACTTCTGTTAGTACAGAAAGGTTATTTAAAAAAGATCATGAAATCATTACAGATGATGAGTTGGTTCTGTACCACGTACAATTAATTGCAGTTTCAAGCCCTGCAAAAGGCCATTTTAGAAACATCCCAACAGAGGTAATAGAGATAAAAGAAAACGACTATTACAAGTATCTTACCAGGGGAACTAAAACGCGGAAAGAAAGCGAAAAACTTCTGAAAGAAGTTCAAAGTGCCGGATATGAAGATGCTTTCATTGTAAAGTATAAAAACAATAAAAGGGTAAGGTAAAAATACAGCCTTAATCTTAATCTATTAAACCTTCTCTTTTCAAGTAGGGTTCAATTTTTGGCTCATGGCCCCTGAACCTTGTATATAGCTTCATTGGATGTTCTGTGCCACCGGCAGATAGTATATATTTTCTGAAATTGTTGGCTGTTTCCCTGTCAAAAATACCATTCTCTTTAAAAACCTCAAAAGCATCAGCATCAAGAACTTCAGCCCATTTATAACCATAATACCCTGCTGCATAACCTCCGGAGAAAATATGAGTAAAAGCAGAGCTCATCACAGTGCCTTCAACCACAGGGAAAATATATGCAGGACTCATTGCTTCTCTTTCAAATATTTCAGGATGTGTGCTAACAGGTTCTGTTATGCTGTGCCATGCCATATCGGTTAAACCAAAACTCAACTGCCTTAAAACTGTAAATGCAGAATGAAAGTTTTTTGATTCTATAATCTTGTTTAATAAGTCATCAGGAATTTTTTCACCGGTTTGATAATGAACTGCAACCATATCAAGAAATTCTTTTTCAAAAGCCCAGTTTTCCATTATTTGAGAAGGTAATTCAACAAAGTCCCTGTAAACACTTGTCCCACTTAAATCAACATAAGTAACATCTGAAAAAATCCCATGTAATGCATGCCCAAATTCATGCAAAAATGTAGTGAATTCATTAAAATTTAACAAAGAAGGCCTTGTAGATGTTGGTTTTGAGAAGTTGCAAACTATTGATGTGTGTGGAATAATTCTCTCTTTTTCAATTTTATATTGCGGGCGATAGCTGGTCATCCATGCGCCTGAACTTTTCCCCGGACGAGGGAAAAAGTCGAGATACAATACAGACAAAAGTGTTCCATCATGATCATATACTTCATATACACTAACATCCTTGTGGTAAGTATCAATGTTTTTATTAGCAACAAAGCTAATTCCCCATAAGCTATCACACAGGGCGAAAATTCCTTTTTTAACATTTTCCAATTGAAGATATGGCCTGACTTGCTCCTCATCAAAATCAAATTGTTTTTGCTTGCGCTTTTCTGCATAATAATACCAATCCCAATACTGAAAATCATCAATCAAGCCCATAGTGCCGGCTAATTCTTTTACGCTGCTTAAATCACTCTTTGCCATAGGCAAAGCTGCCTCCGACAATTCCTTCATAAAGCGGTTGACAGTTTCAGGATTTTCTGCCATACGTTCCTCCAAAACAAAATCTGCATGAGAATTATAACCTAAAATTTGTGCGCGCTCCAACCGTAAATTAACAATACTAAGAATGATGTCCGTGTTGTCATATTCATTATTGTTATACCCCCTCTTATTATAAGCAACATATATTTTTTGCCTTAAGTCTCTGTTATCAGCATAATGAATAAACGGCCATGCACTTGGAATTTGAAGGGTAAAAGCCCAACCATCCAAATCACGTCTTTTTGCTTCTTCTGCTGCTGCATCAATAATGCTTTCAGGCAAACCCGACAAATCCTCCTTGTTAGTTATATTCAGGTACCAGGAGTTGGTTTCTGCCAATACATTATCATTAAACTGCAACCCCAGGGCTGAAAGCTCTTTAGAAATCTCTCTCAATCTATTCTTCTTTTCTTCTGATAAATTAGCCCCGTTTCGGGTAAAACCTTTATAGGTTTTATCAAGCAAAGTGAGTTGCTCAACAGTTAAATCATATTTATTTTTGTTTTTATAAACAGTTTTTATCCTTTCAAAAAGCTCCTCATTAAAAAGAATATCACTATTATACACTGATAATAAAGGAGAAATTTCTCTTGCAATAGCCTGCATCTCTTGATCAGTTTCAGCACTGTTTAGATTAAAAAATATGCTGCTAACTAAATTCAATCTTTTGCCAGAAAGTGATAGTTTTTCTATTGTATTATAAAAGTCCGGCGGTGCTGTATTAGAAACAATCTTTTCAATATCACTTCTCCCTTCATCCATAGCCACTTTAAATGCAGGAATGTAATGTTTATGTTTAATCAAGGAGAACGGAGGCGTCTCGTATTGTGTATTAAACGGCTTTAGCAATGGATTTTCTTCTGTACTACAAGGGTTTACAATAGCTGTCATAACAAACAATATTATTAAGATTTTTTTCACGATGATAGTTTTTAGTTATTAATCATAATATTACATTAAGCATAACCTGAAAATATTCTTAAAATTTAATTAAAATCAATTCAAACCTACAAGTTTAAGTGATTTTCTTTGCTTGAAGGCCATTTATTATAAAATTTAATAATTTTTACCATTTAGAAATCCTGTTTTTTGAGGTAATTCTTTTATTTTTCTATTGTTATAAGGCATTACAACACTTTTTGTGTTATCAAAATCTTCTTTTATATGCATTATAATTTTAATGGAAACACTTACTTAGTAAATTTGTATTTTTTGTACTTTTACATTAGCTTAGGTGAAGTATGTATAAACAAGGCATCAACACATATTACGACAGATGAAACCCTCATCTACAAAACATATACAAAAGTGCATGTGTAAACATGAGGGTTCCATCGGGATAAAAGCACCATAAATTGAATACATGAATAAGCATAATACTAATATTCAATTTGATAACACTAATTTACAAAGATGAAAAGCATTAAGATATACTGCAAACTATTTATAATAACAATTCTGTTTTTTGCAAAAAGCTTATATGGCCAGGATACCCTTTTTGTAGAAATGTTTGATTATTCCGGTTCGTCCTTGCCGGCAGGCTGGACCAATGTAACTGTATCTGGCGATGGAATTTGGCGTGTAGGTGTAGGTGCTGAATCCTCACAACCCGGCATGTCGCCTTTGCCTGATACTACAGCTTATGGTGAACAAAATATTTACTTCAGGAGGCCGGCAGCAAACCAGATAACAAGGATAGTTACACCGCCAATAGATACAGAATTCGCTGTTAGGCCGCAACTAACGTTTTACCATGCTCAATATCCGGCAGGAGAACCGGGTGCATATAAATTCAACAAGCTGAGAGTCCTCGTTAGAGAAAATCCGAGTGACCCATGGGTGCAAAAAGCACACTACACCACACCAACTTTTGAATGGTTAGAAAGGTTTATTGACCTCAACAATTATAACTCACCAAACCTGCAAATAGCTTTTGAAGGCTTTCAGGATGACCCGGCCAATAACAGTGTTTGTGTTGATGCTGTATTGATTCTTGATATTGATACTATGGAACGAGAGCTCACAGACATTACCACAACACAGGCAAGCACTGCCTTTGTGCCATCAGGAACAGACAATAACCGAATATTAAGGTCAGAGTTCAGGGTAATAGGCAATGATGGCATCCTGGAACTTCAACAATTTGCGGTTAATTCTCAAAACTCTGATGATAATGACATAACAGATAATGGTGTAAAGTTATACTTCACAACACATGAAGATTTTTCTACAGAAAATTTGATTGCACAAGGCAGTTTTGTTAATGGTGAAGCGGTGTTTGAAGACATAGAGCTTCACTTACCAACAGGATATTCGTATGTTTGGTTAACTTATGATGTAGCTGATGATGCGGGGCAGGGTAATATTCTGGATGCTTATATTCCGGCAGACGGTATAATTGTTAATGAGGAGAATTATCCTGAAGAAGACCACAATCCATTGGGGCACAGGGTCGTTTTGCAAACAATTTTTTATGAAGATTTTGAAGAGCCTGATGAAAATTGGTATTTAAGTGGTGACGGGCAGTTCGACATCGGTAAGCCTGAGGGGCTTGGTGGTGGGCCGGGAGGAACTACTGAAGGAAACCCGGGCGCCGGACATGCTGTTATTGGAGAAAATGTACTTGGAACCGACTTGTTTGGGCTTAATACATACCCCGGAAACTATGAACCAAACCTTGAGCCTAAAGAATACCAGGCTATTACTCCGGAAATGAACTGCTTTTACTATAACAGTGTTTCTATTTCTTTTTACAGATGGCTTAATGTATATCTTTTTCATGAAGCAACTATAGATGTTAGCCTTGATGGAGGCAATACCTGGAATGTAGTATGGAATAACAATACCGTTATTAATGAAGGAGCATGGAATCAGAGAAGTGTTGATTTAAGTATTGCTAACAGGCAGGAATCTGTGAAAATAAGATTCACATTAGGAAATACCGGCACATCCAACTTGCAGAGCGGCTGGAATATTGACCAGATAATTGTTAGCGGAAACTATATTGAGCGTGATGTTGGCGTAGTGGACTGGCTTTGGCCGCAAACTTCCTGTGGGATGACAGACGAGGAAAACGTAACCATAATTGTTAAAAACATGGGCGCAGAAAGCATATCTGATGATATTCCTGTTGGGTTTTCACTTGATAATGGAACTACATGGCAAAGAGATACCATAACAAATGTTTCTCTTGAGCCGGAACAAACTCTTGAATATACTTTCTCGCCAAAGGCAGATTTCTCAGAACCCGGCATATATGATAATATTATTGCAAAAACATTTTTGCCCGGCGATCAGGATAGTGATAATGATGCGTTTCTTCACTCTTTATTCAGCATACCAACGTATCAGCCTCCATATTATGAAGCTTTTGGAGAAGATGAATCATCAAACCATGGTTTTTGGGAGGTATATGGCGAAAACATTTCCATGGAGTTAGGCGTACCTTCAGGATCAAGTATTAGTGAAGCCTATGAAGGATACTTTTCTTGGATAACAAATCCTTATGGGGCATATAATCCAGGTGAATTTTCATGGGTTAAAAGCCCTTGTTTTGATTTTTCAGATATTGATGACCCTGTTATAGAATTTTCAATCAACGTTGATACTCAATCCGGGCTTGATGGCGCAGCGCTGGAATACTCTTTAGATGAAGGTGAAAACTGGATCAGGGCAGAACCACGATCATCTGAGTTAGTCTGGAATTGGCACAACAACGATAATGTTAATGCTTTACAAAATACTACAGGAAATGGCTCCGGTTGGAGCGGATTTACAGATGGATGGGACAGGGTAAGGCTTATACTCCCCGAAGAGCTTAGTGGTGAAAACGCTGCTATATTCCGGCTGCTATTCGCTTCTCAAAATACAATACCTGTAACTGATGAAGAAGGCGTTGGCTTCGATGCTGTAAGCATATATGAAACACCTCACGACGTGGGTATCTCTGAAATAGTTGGAATAGAATCCGCCTGCAGCCTGAGTAGTGAACAAAACATTTCGGTTAAAATAAAAAATTATGGCATAAGAACCCTGTCTGAAGGCGAAATCATCCCTGCCGGAATAGATATTAATGACGAGGAACCACATATCGAATATTTTGAACTTGAAAACATTCTTGAACCTGAGCAGGTTGTTGAGGTTACTTTTGAAAACTTATTTGACTTTTCTGCTCCCGGTGACTACAACATTACTGCATATACTTTAATGCCCGGCGATACTGACTTCTTTAACCCGGGTGTTTTTAATGATACACTTACAACCAACATTACCGTTTATGGTTTTCCTGATGTTTCGATATGGCACTCCGACACAATTTATACAACTATGCCCGACAGCCTTATATTTGATGCGGGTGAAGGTTTTGTTAGTTATTTATGGCAGGATAATTCTGACAGCCAAACTTATGATGTTGTAAGCCCAAACA
>PWND01000225.1 GCA_003557965.1 Bacteroidales bacterium
GAGTAAACGTTGGTTGCCAGCGCAATCCTGTTTTCCGGACAGGACACCCGCTTTGCAAAAACAAAATGTGTAAACCAAAGAATAAAAGAGCGTTATAAAATTAATGAAAAACTCATCCGGAACTCAGGAATATAGTATTCTACCAATCTACAATGTTCTTCCTGTGCTCAATATTTTATATGATTTACAGCAAAATTGCCTATTTTTGAGAGTTATAAAAGTCTGTTATGGAGAGGACCACATTATTTGCTGATATATTACTGCCCTTGCCCATCAAGGGTTATTTCACATACAGGGTTCCGCACAACATGAATGACCTTGTTGGTGTGGGTGCAAGGGTTGTGGTTCCTTTCGGGCCAAAAAAATTATACTCCGGGCTGGTGAGAAAAATTCATAAAAACCCACCAAAAAAATTTACTGCAAAGTATATTAACTCATGTCTTGATGAAAAGCCTATAATTAATGAATTACAGTTTTTGTTTTGGGAATGGATGTCTGAATACTATTTATGTTCTGTTGGTGAAGTTATGAACACAGCCCTTCCGCCGGCTATGAAGCTTGCCAGCGAAACCAAGGTTGTGTTTAATCCGGATTTTGATAATAACTTTGAAACCCTTAATGAAAAAGAGTACCTGGTTGCAGAAGCATTAGAGCTGAGAGATGTTTTAACAATCAGCGAAATATCAAAGATTACCGGGCTGGCAAAAGTTTTCAACTTAATAAAAAACCTCATAGAAAAAGATGTAGTACTCTTAAAGGAAGAGCTTCAAAATCCTTACAGGCCAAGAGTAGAAACATTTATCAGTTTAAATGAAAAGTATGATAATGAAGAAGAACTGAAAGAACTGTTTGACAAAGTTGAAAAGCGTGCACCTAAGCAACTGGAGCTCTTAATGGAGTACATTAAGCAGTCAGGGCGTTATGAGCCTCAAAAAAAGGAAGTTATGCAAAGTAGCCTGTTGAAGGCTAAGAAAAACCCTTACTCTGCGCTGAATGCCCTTATTGATAAAGGCGTATTTGGCCAATATAAAAAAAAGGTAAGCCGGTTTACTCACGAGAAACCGGAAAATAACAACATTTCTTTCAGCCCTGAGCAAACAAAAGCATTGGAAGAAATAGACAATGCGTTTTCTGAAAAAGATGTTGTATTACTTCATGGCATTACGTCCAGTGGTAAAACTGAAATATACATTAAGCTGATAAAAGAGTACATTGAAAAAGGCTGCCAGGTATTATATCTGCTTCCCGAAATAGCATTAACAACGCAAATAACTCAAAGGCTGAGAAAACATTTTGGCTCGGAAGCCGGCATTTACCACTCAAAATTTAATGATAATGAGCGCGTTGAAGTTTGGAGCAACATCGCCTATGGCGGAATAGAATCATTAGGGAGCAAGATATCATACAAAGTAGTTATAGGTCCTCGTTCTGCTCTCTTTTTGCCATACTCTAAGCTGGGGCTTATTATTGTTGATGAGGAACACGAAGGCACTTATAAGCAACAGGACTTTTCACCCAGATTTAATGCCAGGGATGCAGCAGTATTTCTTGGCAAGCTTTCCGGTGCTAAAGTGCTGATGGGGTCGGCAACGCCTGCTATTGAAACATTCTTCAATGCAAAAACTGAAAAATTTGGGTTGGTTAATATTAATAAGCGGCATGGCGGTGTTATGCCTCCGGAAATATTAGTTGCTGACGTAAAGCGGGAAACCCGCCTTCGTACAATGAAATCACACTTTTCATCTTTGCTGATGGAAAAAATGAAAGAAGCATTAAGCATAGGCAAACAGGTTTTGTTATTTCAAAACAGACGAGGGTTTTCTTTAAGAATAGAATGTAAGGAATGTAACTGGATGCCCCAGTGTAATAACTGTGATGTTACTTTGGTTTATCACAAGCACATCAACAGCCTCAAATGCCATTACTGCGGATATACAAGCCCCCCTCCCGGCGATTGCCCCGATTGTGGAAGCAACGCAGTATTTATGAAAGGTTTTGGAACTGAAAAAATAGAAGAAGAACTGCCCGTTTTTTTCCCCGATGCTAACATTGCACGTATGGATACTGATACCACCAGGGCAAAACATGCCTACCAAAGAATCATTGATGATTTTTCAAGCCAAAAGATTGACATCCTTATTGGAACACAAATGCTTAGCAAAGGTTTGGACTTTAAGCATGTTGGCGTTGTTGGCATTTTGAATGCCGACAACATGTTGTCGGTGCCGGATTTTCGTGCCCACGAAAGAGCCTACCAGTTAATGACGCAAGTAAGCGGACGCGCAGGCAGAAATAAAGAAAGAGGTGTGGTTGTTATTCAATCAATGGACCCGTGGCATGCTATTATCAGAATGGTTATTGATTCCGATTATTATGCTATGTACGAAAGCCAGATTGAAGACAGGCGGAGGTTTAAATATCCCCCTTTTTTCAGGTTGGTTAGAGTAAGCCTGCAACATCGCGACCCCCAGCTCCTAAGTAATGCTGCAGCAAAACTTGCTGAAAGCCTCAGGCAGTTGTTTGGAGATATGGCGCTTGGCCCGGAATTTCCACCAATTGCAAGAGTAAGAAACTTATATAAGAAAAACATCCTTGTTAAACTTCAAAGAGATGCCAAACTCAAACAAAACAAACAGTTAATTTTTAATAGTGCAGAAAAGTTTAAAAAAGAAGTGCAATGGAAAGGAGTAAGAGTTATTATTGATGTGGACCCTTATTAATCATCAGGGATAATTATAAAAACATCTTCTCCTTCTCTCTTCATATAGTACTGCTCGCGTGCAAAGCGCTCCAAAGCTTCAGGGTCTTCTTCCAGTTCTTTTTTTGCTATGCTGTCTTTTTTTATCTCTTCCAGGTAATATGACCTTTCTGAGTTAAGCTTATTAATTTCCCTTGAAAAACGTATTTGCTGAAAAAAGTTATTGCTGTCGAAAAACAACAACCATATTAAAACCAGGATAATTGCAATAATATATTTGTTTTTTAAAAAAGGCGGAATATTTATAAACTTAATTTTCATCCGTGTAAATTAGTAAAATAATAAATCTGATACCAGCCGCTTTCAACGGTGAAACTTGCCATAACCATTCAACACAAATTGCTTATTAAATTATAAAACACTAATAACAGCCACCGGAAAAACGGTAAAAGCTGTGTGCAAAAGGGATGATTATGACTTGGTTCATCCTGAAACTTTGATTTTTTACAAAGTTACATATTTTCTAAAACAGAAAGCTATCTCAGCCCTTTAACTTTTGGCTTTCCTGCTGCAAATTCTTTCAGATAAAAAGGTTCAAAATATGCAACATCTTCAAAATCCTTATTAATAAACTTCTGATAAGCCGGTGAAACAAGCCCCCTGGCAGAGGAGATAATGATTTTTATGTAGTATAAATTTGGATGCTTTAATATGTCAACACACTTTTCTGCACCATCTCCAAAAATAAAAAATGCTTTTTCGTTTATTAATTCTTTAAACGAGTTTTCGTCAATTACAGTGGCTTCAATATCCTTAACGGGCCTAAGTTCATTATCATAAACAGCAGAATAAACTTCCATGCGCCTTGCATCAATCATTGGGCATAAGTAAAAGTCAGAATGTTTCTCTATAAGCTCTTTATGCTCACTTTTCTGTTCATAGCAAAGATTTGCAAGATTCAACAGTGAATTAACTGCCAATAGAGGAATATCTTTCGCATAACAGATTCCTTTGGCGGCAGATGTACCTATTCTTAACCCGGTATATGATCCGGGGCCTTTGTTAACACAAACTGCACTTAATTCATCAAAGCTAACATTTTGCGACTTAAGCAATTCCTCTGTTAATACTGTCAGCAAGCCTGAATGGCTGTAACTGCTTCCTCCGGCATCTTTATATGCAACCAGTGTGCCTCCTTGCGACAATGCCACTGAACATGTTTTTGTGGCCGTATCAAAGTGTAAAATATAACTCATATCAACTAATCTGTTTCAAATAAATCTCCTCTTTCTGATAATACAACATATTGGCCATCCTTCAACTCTCTTGATACTGCATGGTACGGGCCTGTTATTACTTTATCTTCGAGGTTTACTCCCTTTTTCACCTCAATATAATGAGAATCCTGTATCCCTGTTTTTACCCTAACCTTCTTAGCTTTTCCATTATCATACAGAAAAACGTACTCCCTTATACCTCCAAAATCGCTATCCTCATCTTCTTCACTATCATTTGTTTCTACATCACGGGTTGTAACAGCCTGAATAGGAACAGATACAGCATCAACAACGGTTTTTGTCTGTATATCCACGCTTGCTGACATTCCCGGCCTGAATGGTGACAAGTATATCAGCTCACGGGTTTGCAAATGCTTATACGACTCCGGCAGAATTAGCACCTTTACTTCAAAGTTTGTTATCTGGTCAACTCCAAGCCCGTCAGTTTTTGCCGAGTTTGCAATTGAGCTTACAACACCTGTAAATGTTTGTCCGAAGTATGCATCAATTTCAATTTTAGCCGTATCTCCCAGGTTTACCCTGATAATGTCATTTTCATTCACTTCAACAAGTACTTCCATTTCTGAAAGATTTGCTATTCTGATTATTTCTGTTCCTGCAAACTGGGAGGTTCCTACAACCCTTTCGCCAAGTTCGGCATCAAGACGGCTAATCGTTCCTGTCATGGGCGAAAAAATGTTTGTTTTTGTAAGGCTTTCTTTTGCTTCTTTTACGGCAGCTTCAGAGCTTTTTACCTGGTATCTCGCAGCAACCACACTTTGGCGGGCAGCTTCTGTTTCAGCTTTAGCAACTAAATACTGCGCCCTTGCCTGGTCGTATTCCGACATTGAAATGGCTTCCTGCTCATAAAGGCTTTTATTTCTTTCATAAGATGCCGAAGCATTAATATACTGAGCATCTGCCTGCGCAAGCCTGGCTTTAGAGTTGGCTAAGTTTGCTTTTGTTGTGTTGAGCGATGCCTCAACCCTGTCTAATGCCGATTCGTACAAGTCAGGGTTTATTCTTGCCAGCAAGTCTCCCCTTTCAACAAAGTCGCCCTCCTTAACAGGAAGGCTCACAATCTCTCCTGAAACATCCGGGCTGATTTTTACTTCTACCACAGGTTGAATTTTCCCACTGGCACTTACTACCTCAACAATAGTCCGCTTTTGTGGCTCCTCCGCAATTACCCGGATTTCCGGAGTGCTGCCAATCCAGCCGGCTCTGCGGCCAATTATTATAACAATCAGCAATATTACTACCGCATAAATGCTGTACTTGATAATTTTTTTTGTACTCATCTCAATACAAGGTGTTATGTTTTGTAAAATATTTTATACATAAATGTCATAATTACTATAACCTAATTGGGTTACCCATATAAAAATCTAATATCCTGGTCCTGAAAAGATACTCGTACTTTGATTGTAAAAGCTCTGATTCGGCTGCTGCAAGCCTGTTTTTTGCATCATTATATTCTATATAATTTACCATTCCAATATTAAATCTTTGCTCGGTATATCTGAAAGCTTCACCCAGGGCATTAACATTCTTTTCTGATGCCTGGTGTCTTTTTAATGCAGCTGTTGCATCTGCATGTGCCTGCTGTATGGCCTTAAAAAGCTGGTTTTTAACAATTTGGTTTGTTATCCTGGCATTGTCAAGATTAATTCTGCTTCTCTCAATAGAAGTTGAAACCTGGAAGTTGTTAAATATAGGAATTGTCAGGTAAAAGCCTATACTGCGATTTAAGTTATCCTCAAGCTGGTCAGCAAATGGAGTAATTTCGTAGTGAAAAGTCGGAGCATACACGCCTTCACCGGCGGCGGTTATCCCAATCTGTGTTAACTCGCCTGTTGGTTCGGTAACGCGCATGCTGGCTTCGGAGTAGCCTGTACCCATTGCTCCTCTTACAGAAAGTGAGGGGCTTCTCGCTCCCCTGGCAATCGCCAAACCTCTTTCTGCACTTGATATTCTTGCATCGGCCGCCTTTACCTCAGGCTTAATATTCTTTGCTACTGAATATACTTGCAAGGCAGAATGTTCATATTCCGCATCCGGCACAATATCCAGTTCCGGAATGCTTATCTGAAAGTCTTCATAATCTTTTAAATCTAATAATTGCACCAACTCAAGATACGCAAGATCCAGATTGTTTTTTGCATTTACTAACTGCAGTTCTTCAGAAGCTAACTGCGCTTCCATGTTAAATAATGCACCTCGCGCCTGTGTTCAGGCCTCAACAAGCTTCTCAGTACGCAATAATTGCTGCCGGGTTATTTCCAGTTGGTTCTTTGCAATGTCTACCAACTCAACACTAAACATAATTTGAAGGTAAGCCGATGCTATCGCCAGTGCAATATCATTCTTTGCTGTTTCTACATCATACTCCCCGGCCATTAACTCCATAGTGCTCTGACGTATTGAGTTTAAAGTTTGGAAGCCGTTGAATAATGTAACTCCGCTACTTACCGAGAAATTATTTGAACGTACACTTTCCGTTGCAAACTCGTTTGTAAAAGGATCTATTGTACGGCCATAATTATAACCATGCGCAGCCGTAGCATTTAAAGTAGGAAATAAATTCCCGCGGCTTTGCTTTAGATTTTGCTTTGCAATATCCAGGCTCAACTGTTGTTGCTTGATATGTAAATTATTCTCCCAGGCATGGTTTATACAATCTTCAAGTGTCCAGATATTGCTTTGAGAAAACCCTGAAAATGTAATTGAAACTAATAAAACTATACCTGCAATTATGATTTTCATATTGGTTAGATTTGTTTATTAATAGTTTTTTAATGGCGGTAATCTATTATGTCAAATTTATTAAAAATCCATTCTGATGACAAATTTACTTATCTGAAACCAAACATTTTAAAAAAAAGATAATAAATTGTGATTTTTTACAAGCTTGAATGCTTTAGTTAATTGGTTGATTAGTTGCATTTCGGATGTGGGATTTCGGACATCGGATTTTTTGAGCTATAGCGGTGGCTGAGGCTCTCGAAGCCACAGGGGAATTGGTTGATTGGTTGATTGGGAAAATGGTTGATTGGGAAAATAGTTAACTGGTTAATTGGTTGCCTTCGTTAGGCTTTATTGTTATTAATTCACCAAAGCAGGATTAGACGTTGTGGGCAGGCAAGGCAAAACGCAGAAATTAATATGCAAATGTGTTAATGTGCAAATTAGTTAATTAGTGGATTGGGAAACTGGTTGATTTGGGAATAGATTTATTAGCTAAAAAGCTATAGCATTAAAGATTTGAAGATTGAAGAATACACTTGGCCTTCGGAGTTTTACCGGTAACGAGCATTAGCGAAACAAAGCTGTTTGAAAAATTTGAGACTCGCAAGCAATGAAGATTATTAGGCTTGTTAATAATAATTTGCGTGGACTTGCAAATTTTTCAGCGAAGTGAGCTTAGGCTCGTCGGGAAAAATCTGCAGCCTTGATATTCTTGTCC
>PWND01000199.1 GCA_003557965.1 Bacteroidales bacterium
AAGCCACATGCCTATCCTTTATTTAATGTATATTCTCAAATCGTTTACAGCTTAAAAAGTTCGGATGTTGAAACTGTTATTATAAACGGAAAAGTTGTTATGGATAATAGAGAAGTTGTAAATATTGATGAGAAAGCTTTATATAATAAAGTTGACAGCCTTACAAAGGAAATAATCAAACATGTTGAAACAAAGTAAAATTTAGTAATCTACTTTGTTTTCAAATTTTATCCACTCTTCAAAAGGAGCGTTGTAGTTCTCCGTTTTAATATTTATTGTTTGAATACTTCTTTTATCAATTGATAATGGTATTTCTTTATATATAAAAGAATCATCAAAACCTGCCTTGGCTGCATCACCATTAGAAGCAGCAAAAACAATCATCTTCGGCCTAGCCCAATATATAGCACCAAGGCACATCGGGCAGGGCTCACAACTGGCATAAATAATGCAATCGTCAAGTTGAAATGAACCAAGCTTTTTACATGCTTCCCTTATTGCAACTACCTCAGCATGAGCGGTAGGATCATTAGTGCCTGTAACCTTATTTACTCCTGTACTGATAACCTTATCATCTTTAACAACAACAGCTCCAAATGGGCCTCCCTGGCAAGTTTTAACATTTTCTTTTGCTAACCTTATTGCTTCTTTTAAAAACTTTTCATGGTTATTCATATTCACCTGGTATTTCTTATTAGCCAATAACTTTTTTAAATTAATTATATTCAGAAGGTAAAGTTATGATAATTTCAATTTATTGTAAAACATAACTACAAGATTTTTTTTGACAATATCATATTATTACCTAATTTGCAATTAATTTTGCTGATTATTAATCCCCGGAAAAATAAAGTATTTACAAATAAACAGAAATACAATTTAATACAATAATTTATGCTAATGAATTGGAAAAAATTACTTTCGCCACAACGTTTTATGCGTGAAGATATTCCTCCCGGTAAGTGGGTTGACATAAGATCAGAGTTTCAAAGAGATTTTGACAGGATAATATTCTCATCCCCTTTTCGCAGGCTGCAAAGCAAAACTCAGGTGTTTCCCTTGCCTGAAAAGACCTTCGTACACAACAGGATGACACACAGCCTTGAAGTAGCTTCCGTAGGAAGGTCATTGGGCAACTTAGTATTCAATATGCTGGAAAACAAACTTTGTAATAGTGATGCCGGCATCGTAAGTGAAATTGGCTCAGTTGTGGCAACTGCATGCCTGGTTCATGATATGGGCAATCCCCCTTTTGGACATAGTGGAGAAAAGGCTATTTCAAACTTTTTTCATAAAGGTGAAGGCGTAATACTTAAAAAACATTTCAATGAGCAACAATACAATGACCTTGCTGCATTTGAAGGAAATGCGAACCTGCTTAGGTTGCTCACTCACAAATTTCGCGGCAGAAGAGAAGGTGGATATGCTATGACCTACGCAAGCCTGGGTACAATAATTAAATACCCTTATAGTTCCTTGCTTTCTAAAGACAAAAAAAAATATGGGCATTTTTACTCTGAAAACGAACCTTTTGAAAAAATCATTAAGCATTGCGGAATACCTAAGATCTCCGAAAATCCTTTGATTTTTGCACGACATCCTTTAGTTTACCTTGTTGAAGCTGCCGATGATATTTGCTACCAGGTAATGGATATGGAAGATGCTATGAAGCTAAATATCATTCACAAGAATCAACTTATTGAGCTTTATATGGATTTTTTTAACCCAAAAACAGATGCAGGAAGAATTAGAAAAATTAATCAAACGATAAAAGAAGTTAGCGACAGTAATGAGCAAATGGCTTTTCTAAGAGCCATGGTTATTGGGAAACTCACTGAAGAAACTGCAAATGCATTTGTTGATAATTATAATGAAATAATGCAAGGAAGTTTTGAAAGCAAGTTGTTAAAACACATAGATGAAAAACCCCTGAAAGCATTAAAAAATATAGCTGAGATTGCAATAAAAGAGGTTTATAAACACCCTTCTGTTGTAAAAATTGAAATAGCTGGTTATAATGTGCTTGGTGCTCTTATGTCGGAGTTTACAAATGCATTATTAAATACTGAAAGTGACTATTCCGAGAAAATATTATCCCTGCTTCCGGCTCAGTACCTTCCTGAATCTGACAATATGTATGATAAAATGAGGTCTGTTACTGATTTTATTTCTGGCATGACTGACAAGTATGCCGTTAATGTGTACCGACAAATAAAAGGTATTGACCTGTAAATTTGCAGAAAAAATAACAGCGGTGAAAAAATGAAAAACTTAAAAGAATTTTTAGATAATCGCGTAAAGCTATATAATACCAAAAGTTTTATCGTAAGCGATCCTATCAGCATACCTCATAAATTCAACAAAAAAGAAGACATTGAAATAATTGGTTTTTTAACATCAATGATTGCATGGGGCAAAAGAAAAAGCATAGTTAAAAGCGGTAATAGATTAATTAATATACTTGAAGAACAGCCTCATGATTTTATCAAATCTTTTTCTGAGAAAGACTTAAAGCGAAGCCAGGATTTCGTACACCGCACATTTAATTCTTTTGACCTTGAATACTTTTTATTTTCTTTAAAAAACATATACCTTAAATTTGGAGGCCTTGAAGAAGTGTTTTCTTCAGGTTATGAAAAAACCGGTGATATAAAAAACGCCATAGTTCACTTCAGAAATGTTTTTTTTGAGCTTCCTTACCAGCAAAGGACATCCAGACACGTTAGCAATCCCGAGAAAAAATCTGCGGCAAAAAGAATTAATATGTTCTTAAGATGGATGGTAAGAAAAGATAATAATGGTGTTGACTTTGGATTGTGGAACCGAATTCCGCCTTCAGCATTATGTTGTCCTTTGGATGTTCACTCAGGCAATGTTGCAAGGGCATTAGACATGTTAAAAAGAAAGCAAAATGACTGGCAAGCTGTTGAGGAGCTTACAAGCATTTTACGAAAACTTGACCCTGATGATCCTGTTAAGTATGATTATGCATTATTTGGCATTGGTGTTTTTGAAAACTTTAATAATAAAAATAATATCAAAAACAAATTACCTCAGCAACAAAACTAAAATAGCACTTTATTTCTGTGAAAGAAATAAAAGCAACCTAATCCTCATTTTTAAGATATTTATCAAACCACTCTACCCATTCCCAATGCATGTGTAGTATCGATTCTCTGGCCCTGTACCCATGTCCTTCATGAGGAAGCATAACCAGCCTGGCTATTGCGCCATGGCCGCGTAAGGCATCATAATATCTTTCACTTTGCATAGGATAAGTTCCTGAATTATTATCATCAGCACCATGTATTAATAAAATTGGAGTTTCTATCTGATGGGCAAATGAAAAAGGCGACATCTTATGATAAACTTCAGGAGCTTGCCAGTAGGTTCTTTCTTCCGCCTGAAACCCGAATGGTGTTAATGACCGGTTATAAGCTCCGCTTCTGGCAACACCTGTTGCAAAGATATCAGAATGCGATAATAGGTTGGCAACCATAAATGCACCATAGGAATGGCCTGCTACTCCAATCCTTTCAGGATCACTAATATCCATATCTAGCAGTTTATTTACAGCAGCTTCAGCATTTGCAACGAGTTGTTCAACAAAAGTATCGTTGGGTTCTTCGTCACCTTCCCCCACAATAGGAAAGCTTGCATTACTAAGAACGGCATAACCTTGTGTTACAAGCATTACAACCGATGTTGCCCCCAGGCGTGTATATGTATAAGGTGAACCTCTTACCTGCCCGGCTGCATCTGCGCTAATAAATTCCCTTGGATATGCCCACAGAATTGTTGGGAGGCGCTCTCCTGAATCTGGATCGAAATCTTCAGGAAGGTATAGCGTACCGGACAAAGAAACGCCATCCTCTCTGTCATAATGAATCATTTCCCTTTTTACATTTCTAAGCTGCGGAAAAGGATCAGGATAATCGGTTATCTGTGTTAGTGTATCATCAAGTACATTTCTTATGAAAAAGTTAGGATGTACCTCCTGCGACTCTCTTCTCGTAATAATTAAACCATTATCAGGGTCAATAAGCCTGACTGCATACTCGTACCATGGTGACTCACACTGCCAAAGCCGTTCTGTTTTGCCGGTACGAATATTATACCTGTCAATAAATGGCATATTCCCTTCAGGAGAAGCACCCTGCCCACTTAGGAATAAGTTCTGGCCGGTCTTATCAAACAGCAATACATTATAGCCACTCTTATTACTTTCTTGCAAAAAACTACCAGGATGATTATAACGGTCTTCTACTGAATAATCAAAGATTTTACTTTTTGCCAGAGACTCGTCTTTTGGGGTAAAGTGTGATGAAACAAGCCTGCGATCACGCCTCCAGTATTCATTAATTATAGCAAAATTGTCATTCCCCCATAAAATACCTGAAAACCTAAGTTCAAGTTTAATACTCTCAACCGGCTCACCATTGAATGGTGCTTTCAAATAAAAAACCTGGTCGCGATAATCAGAGTCAACTGCTGGGTCGCCATCATCTAATGCTTCTACCCAAAACAATGTAGCAGGAGAATCCGCCCTCCAGCGAACTGCCCTTGGCCCTTTTCTTACAGCATCAAAACCCTGGGGTATATCATCAGCTAAAGGAATGTCAGCAATAACCTGTTTTACATTTCCACTACTAATATCTATAACTGAAAATTGCTGAGGGAACCTGAAAAACGGCACTATATATGAATATGGCTTTTTTATGGTGTTAACCAATAAGTAATTGCCATCAGGCGATGCGCTAAAATACCATACAACTTCAGGCTCACCAATTTTCTTTTTGTTCCCATTTGTAACATTTACGCTATAAAGTTGTGATGTAGCATAATAATCAAAGATCTCTTCATCATACCTGTCGCTTAATAAGTCCTGGTATGTCCTTACAGCAGCCCTCCTGCCTTTGCTCTCCTGTATTACAGGCGCATCAGCAACTAAAGGCCTTTGCGGAGCCTCTCCCCTTCCTTCAACAACAGATGTAAAAATTATAGTTTCGCTATCTGACAACCACTCATAAGCATTTCTCATTACTTCATTAACAAAAAGTCCGGTGACTTTTTCAGCAACAAACTCTTCAACATCAACAACCCATAACTCTATTCCATTATTTGTTGTATTTGTAAAACTAACGTAATTACCATCAGGTGACCACTGAAAATTTCTAATTCTTGGGAAATCAGGCAGACCGGTTATTGTTTGTATGCTTTGTCCGCTTATGTCTGATATTGACAAACCAACCCCATAACTAGCCCTGCTTGGCCCATTCGTATGAGGATCAAACCTCATTCCGCCAAGGCGAAGTTCTTCGGCAGCTAAATCAGGCAAGGATAACAAACCGGGATTTTCTACAAATAAAATTCTTTCATTAAGAGGGCAAATCCTCATCGTTGGAGTTGCGGGCGCATCAACCAGTTCAATAATTTCCTCCGGGGGAAGCATATAAGCATCCTGCTCTTGTGATTTGGCAAAATAGCTTAATGCTAATGTGAGTAATACAAATAAAAATGTTTTCATATCGCAAAGTTTATATAATTTTAATTATCCGTTTTTGATACGTAAAATTACATTTAATTATTCCATCATTTTGTTAAATAAGTCTAAGTTTTAATTGATTGCATTCCCTAGATTCAAGTTAAAAACATTCAATTTTTTTTTTATAATGTGGAAATTTACTATTTTGCGAAGCAATTAAAGAAAAATATTATAACCAAAAAATTATAGAAAACATGAAAGATACACCCATTCCATTTGAAATAGTAGAGAAGCAAATTGAACTAATGAATTTATCCAGTGTAGGTAAAGCATCAATAAGAGAAATCAAGAGGCTTGTGGATAATATAGAACAAGCTACCGGGCAAAAATATATACGAATGGAAATGGGGATACCGGGCTTAGCTCCATGCCAAATTGGTGTAGATGCCGAAGTTGCAGCACTAAAAGAAGGTGTGGCTGCAATATATCCTGATATAGATGGTATTAAACCATTGAAAAATGAGATTTCCAGGTTTGTAAAACTATTTATGAACACAGAAGTAAACCCGGGTGGCTGTATTCCTACAGTTGGTTCTATGCAGGGAAGTTTTGCAGCTTTTACCACCCTGGTCAGGATGTACAAGGAAAGAGACACGATATTGTTTATTGATCCGGGCTTCCCTGTACATAAGCAACAATGCAAAGTGCTGGGGATTCCGGTTGAAAGCTTTGACGTTTACAATTATCGTGGTGAAAAGCTAAGGAAAAAGTTGGAAGAACATCTATCAAAAGGTAATATTGCCGGGCTTTTATATTCAAATCCAAACAATCCAAGCTGGATATGTTTTACAGAAACAGAATTAAAAATTATTGGTGAACTTGCAAATAAGTACAACGTTGTTGTAATGGAAGACCTGGCATATTTTGCTATGGATTTTCGAAGAGATGTTTCAAAGCCGGGCGAGCCTCCGTTTCAGTCATCTGTTACTCAATACACTGACAATTACGTATTGTTTATTTCAAGTTCGAAAGTTTTCAGTTATGCCGGCCAACGTATTGGAATGATGGTAGTATCGGACCACTTATTTAATACTAAAGCGCCAGACTTACTAAGGTATTACGGGTCTGATTCGTTTGGCCGTGCTATGATATTTGGCACTGTTTATGCACTAAGCTCCGGGACCAGCCACTCGGCACAATATGCCCTGGCAGCTATGCTTAAAGCAATAAATGATGGGGAATATGACTTTATTAGTGTTGTAAAAGAGTATGGAGAAAAAGCAAAAATAATGAAGAAAATGTTTCTCGATAACGGTTTTAAGCTTGTTTACGATAAAGATGAAGACGAACCAATTGCTGATGGGTTCTACTTTACAATAAGTTATCCGGGGTTTAGCGGTGAAGAGCTAATTGAAAAATTAGTATATTACGGAATTAGTGCAATCTCATTGGCAATCACTGGTAGTGAACGTATGGAAGGCCTTAGAGCATGCGTTTCATTAATAAGCAGAGACCAGTTTCCGGACCTTGAATACAGGCTAAAGAAGTTTCATGAGCATCATGGGTAGTTGATTTGGGATAAGTATTGCTATCACTGAAAATCAGCCTAATCAGTGTCACTTCTGCTGAGCAAAGTCAATAAAAAATATTTTTAAAAAAAATATTTTATTTCTTGCCAAAATAAAGCAATTAACTATCTTTGCACTCTCAAAAACAAAACGGTCATAGAAATAGTGCGTTTGAGTTGCTTGTCAGAGGCTATCATAGCAATACTTTCGCAAGCTTCATAAAACAACAAGCCATACGGAGAGGTGGGTGAGTGGCTGAAACCAGTCCCGATGTTTCGGGACTAAACTGCCATACTCTAACGATCTTTTAAATGAAATAAAAACCACGGAGAGGTG
>PWND01000083.1 GCA_003557965.1 Bacteroidales bacterium
AAAAGAAATTATAATCTTTATAAGAGTCGGCAATTTGGCGGATTTCGTTTCCCAACTGGCCATTACTGCCTGTAACTAATATGTTCATACTTTATAGTTTAAGCGTTTTTTTAAAGTAATTAATAGTATTTGTCAAGCCTTCTTCCAGGCTTGTTTTTGGTTGCCACGAAATGGTTTTTTTTATTAAAGAAATATCAGGATTTCTTGTAGCCGGGTCATCTTCAGGTAGTGACAGAAACGTAAATTCAGATTTTGAGTTTGTTATTTCAATAATTTTTTTTGCTAATTCGATAATGGGAAAATCGCTCGGGCTACCTATATTAACCGGCCCGGTGATACTGTCATCTGTATTCATAAAATCTACCATCCCGTTAACAACATCATCAACATAACAAAAGCTCCTGGTATGTGAACCATCGCCATAAATTGTAATATTTTTATTTTGCAAAGCCTGGACAATAAAATTTGATACAACCCTGCCGTCATTTGGGTGCATTCGCGGCCCGTATGTATTAAAAATTCTTAGAATTTTAATCTTTACATTATTTTGTTTGTGATAATTTACAAAAAGAGCTTCAGCACATCTTTTGCCTTCATCATAACAAGCTCTTGAGCCTACCGGGTTAACATTTCCCCAGTAAGATTCGGGGTGAGGATGGGTTGTCGGGTTGCCATAAACTTCGCTGGTTGATGCCTGCAGCACTTTGGCTTTAACTCTTTTGGCTAATCCCAGCATATTTATTGCGCCCATTACTGATGTTTTTATAGTTTTTATGCCATTGTGCTGATAGTGCACCGGTGAAGCAGGACATGCAAGGTTGTATATTTCGTCGGCTTCTATGTAAAAAGGCATTGTAACATCATGCCTGATTAGTTCAAAGTAGGGGTTATTAATCAAATGTAAAAGATTATCTTTTTGCCCGGTGAAATAATTATCAAGACAGAAAACCTCATGGCCATTAGCCAATAGCTTTTCACATAGATGTGAACCAATAAAACCGGCACCGCCTGTAACAAGAATCCTTTTTCTCATTTGCTGTTACTATTATTGCTTTATAGCAATTAGCAAAAGTAATAAACCTTTTATATAATGAATTATTATTTGTAGTTTAATTACATTACAATTAAAAAAAACTGGCTTAATTACTATAAATCAAGCAATACAAAGAAACAATATTATTTTTATTTTGTTAATTATTTAATGAATTTAATATTAAAAAAAACATTGACAAGTATAAGTTGTTGATATTTAAGTTGTTAGTATTTTGGGAAATCTTTTTGCTTTTTAATTACTATAAAGATTAATTTTATATGTCTAATTATATTTACAATTTACGAAATATCAATATTTATAAACAAAGGGATAATGGATAATGGCGATGCAATAAAAGAAGAACTGGATACAAGCCGAAAGGCTTTATTTCTTAATCTTGATGACAGTATTTACGGTTCGTTTGCCGAGATTGGTGGTGGCCAGGAAGTTGCAAGATTTTTTTTCCAGTCGGGTGGTGCATCAGGAACCATAGCGAAAACAATATCGGCTTATGATATGGTTTTCAGCGATGCAGAGTATGGGAAAAGCGGTTCCGGCAGGTATGTATCTGAGCCAAGATTATTAAAAATGTTAGATAAAGAATACTCTGATATTGTTGAGGTATTGGGTAAAAAACGGGGAGAACAAACAAGGTTTTTTTCTTTTGCAAATACTGTAGCTACAATAAACTATAAAAAAACTAATGAGGCGCATGGCTGGGTAGGAGTGAGGTTTCAGCTAAAACCAAACGCTAAGCCAAATGAAGTTGTTTTACATGTGAAATTATTAGAAAGCGACAGCTTGTTGCAACAAAAAACACTTGGAATACTTGGAGTTAATTTGATATATGCTTGTTATTACAACTATCAGTACCCAAACAGTTTTTTGAAGTCATTATTTGAAGGCCTTGATAATGACAGGCTTGAAATTGATATGATCAGAATGAGTGGGCCTGACTTGGACTATGTTGACAACCGCTTGCTGGCAGTACAGTTGGTAAAGAACGGGATGACTAATGCTATTATGTTTGACAGGTATGGAAATGTGAAGCAACCATCCGATATGTTTTATAAAAAGAATATTATGGTTTTGAGGGGAAGCTTCAGGCCTATTACTTATGCCGGCTTTGATATGTTGAAGTCTGGTTTTGCACTTTTTAAAAAGGATGTTGGTTTTGATAAAAGCAATACCATGGTGTTGTGTGAAATAACACTGAACAACTTATTAGATAAAGGCAGTTTTGATGAACGTGATTTTCTCGACAGGGTTGATATTTTATGTGGAATGGGCCAAAATGTTATGGTTTCTGACTTTAGGGAGTTTTATAAACTTTCAGAATGGCTTGGAAGGTTTAAACTTCAAAATATCAGGATGGTAATTGGTGCGCTGACTTTCCGGAATGTTATTGATGAAAAATATTATGATAATCTCAAAGGAGGGGTTTTAGAAGCTTTTGGGAAGTTGTTTATTGATAATTTAAAGATTTATATATATCCTGGCAGAGAAAGTGAAAATTGCGATATTATGAACTACAAAAATATTCCAATGAGCTCGGAAGTAGGAATTTTGTATAAATATCTTTTTGAAAAAGGGCTTATAATTGGAGTTGAAGATTATAAAGAGAGTGCACTACCATGTTTTTCACATATTGCTCTTGATAAAATTAAGAACAACGACACATCATGGGAAGACATGGTGCCTAAGTATGTATCTGCTTTTATTAAAGAAAAGAAATTGTTTGGCTATACTGAAAAAAAATAATCATTTTATTGGTATAGCAGAATACTTGTGTTTCTATAATTGAACTCTTCTTTGTTTTTGTTCCAAAAAAAAGATTCAAAAATTAAATTCGTGTCGGTTATTTTTTTTGCAGGTAAAATGATGTTAGCCTGAAAACTGTTATTGCTGTTACTTATTCCTTGATTAGCCCAATAAACAACACTGTCGTTTTGATTTACCAACTGGTAAACCAGTGAAAAACTCCCATCAATACCACCTAAATGATTAAATGAAATTTTATAGTGTAAGTCTTTATTCGCAGTAATATTATCAACTTGGAATAAATCATGGTATTTTGATGAAAAGCTATTTAAAGCTTCATCCTGCTTTTCAGAATACAATAACTTATATCCTAAATATTTGCAGTACAGGCTGTCAGGAATTAATCGGTTAAACAAACTTACGTAGAGGTCTGTATTTTTTAAACTTTCAAGTTTTGAGTTAAGCTTTAGTGTAATTTCTTTGTTTTGGTATTCAGAGATATTCAGGTTTGTGTCAACTTTATATAGGTTTTCACCTGATAAGTAATAATCATTATAGTAAAAATCAATGATTTCCCGATTATCACTCATGAAAAATATTTCAGCAGAATTACTATTATTATTTGGAATCAACTTTTTGCCAAGTGCACTGCTGTGCTTGGGCACAATTACACCATTATCCGACAAAAATGCCAGCAGTGTTTCATAAATATCCCAATGGCTTACTACATTATTAAATGTTTTAACTTCTTTAAGCTTTGGAGAATATATAATTAAAGGGACATGGTATCGTTTTAAAGAATTTTTTATTGGCAGTTCCGTCATAGGATGGTCGCCGGTAATAATGAAAACAGTATTTTCATAATCACTGCGGGATTTATATTTTTCAAAAAAACCTGATAAAGCATCATCTACAAGAAGAATAGATTTTATATATTTTCTGTAATTATTGAAAAATCTTTTATCAGAATTACTATCAGAATTTCTTATGATATTTTCAATCCTCTCGCTGTAATACTTATTATTGGGAATTACAAAAGGGGAGTGGCTTGAGCCGGTGAAATAAATATCGAGCCTGCATTGCTGATCAATTGTGTCAATAACGGAAAATGACTGGCTAAAAAGATCTTTATCATTATACCCCCAGAAGAAATTATTGTTGCCAACAATAATTCTTTCATATTCTTGCGAAAAATTTGAATTGTCAACTATTAGATCAATATTGTTAATTTCAAAGAACCTGTCTTTACTATGAAACCAACTGCCTTGTCCATAAAAGAATGAAGTGTAGTAGTTGTTTGCATTTAAAACATTAACTAATGAAAGATGTGTAGGAATTATATCTAACATAGATAATCCTCTAACTCCATGTGGCAAACTACCAATTATAGAGGGTACAGCAGCAAATGACCTTTCTCCCGGTGAAAAGCATTTATTCCAGTATAAGCTTTTAGTTTTCAAAGAGTTTAAAAATGGCATTAATATATTGCCATTGTATTTGTGTATGAAATCATCATTTAAGCCTTCAATAATGAGGAATACTATATTTGGTGGTTTTTCAAAATCATCAAAATATGGTTTGAGCACATTGTTATTATCGAATTCCCTAAGCAGAGGGTATTCATTATTCTGAAAAGCCTGCTTCAGCTTTTCTTCCTTCAAAAACCCATATCTGTCAGCTATGTTTTTATTATATAAGTATGTAATGGAACGCGAATAAAAGTAAAGGGGCTTATTTCTTGAAAAATTGTTTAAACTAATCACTTCAGAAAATGAAAAGACAGCAGCAAGAAGAACTGATGCAACTAAACTTGTAATAGCAATTTTTGCATGTGTTTTTGATAGAGGAAGTTTTTGAATGCCTCTATGTGCAAAAATAATAACAGCTATAAGACCAATTAGGGATGTAATAATTAAACCGTAACTTATGTCAGTTGTTCCCAGGGTAAAAGCAATTTCTTCATAAGTATAATGAAACAAGAAAATATCCAGAGGTATTAGCTGGTACAAAAAGTAGTTTAGAATAAATAAATGCGCAATTGAAAAAATTATTACCAGGCCAAGGAAAGTATAGTTAGCAGCATGTGAAGAAACTTTCCATAAAAGATAATAAGCGGGATATAAAATAAAGAGAATACTATTAGTATATATGATGTCCAGTAAGAGGCCTGTTATTTCGTATTTTGCTAATGATTGCTGGTAATCAAAATTATAAACTACCAAAACAGTTTCTGCTATTCTGAATAAAACAACTAATACAGTGTTCAGTAATATTAATTTAATAAAACCTTTGAATATCTGCATTAGTTAGGATAGATTCTGATATTTTAAAATCTTATGAGGAATCCCATTTCAAGTGCTGGTCTCATTGGCAGATTTGTGCCAATTCTGTTGTCAATAAAAATAAAACCGGCAGCGGCATTAAAGCCCAGCCCGACATTACGGCCGAAAGTTTGGTCAACACCAATCATCCCGGCACCTGTTATGTATAAATCGCCATGAAAGTTAAGCTGATAATTCAGATATAAGTTTCGAAATGGGAAAAATTTTATACCTGCGGATATTCTTTCATAAGCATCATTTCTAAAACTACCGGTAAAATCAGGAAATGTGTATCCTGTCCCTCCATGCATACCAAAACCTACATTTCCACCAACTCTGAACTGCATTCTTATTCCAACACCACCATAGCTTGTTCCGCTACCTACACCAATCATGAAGTAATTGCCCCTGTAACGTGCCCTGTCCGCAACTGCCGGAGCTTCTTCTGTTACAGGTTGAAATCTTTCTGTTCGCCCGCTTTCATACACAATTACAGAAACTTCTGATATGCTGATTGACCTGGTGGGGCCATCCTGAAAGTCAAACTCTTTATACCTGATAGCATCCGAAGTTATCTCTATTATTTTTGCTTCAATATCAGTACCATCTTGCCTTACAATAATATCCTGTGAAAACGAAAATTGGCTAATGCAAAATATAAGCATCAGTGCGGGTAAAATCTTTTTCATGGTAGTATTTTTTTGCTTTGAAAGATTAATATAAGCTTATAACATATTTTTTACCTAATACAAAGGTACTATATTTTTTTTTAAAACAGTAAAAATACTAATTGAAGTGTTTATGAAAGTCAGTAATTCATACAACTGTTAAAAATCATCGAAGTCCATATCAGTATCATTGTCTCTGGTTGAGTCCGGGTCACGGCGATCTCTTCTTCGGTCGAATTCATTGATTCTGTAGGTAAGTCCAAGGTACACCATTCTGCTGGTTCTTTTTCTTTCCATATCCATAGTAAAATAATCACCATAATTATGCATTTGAAATCTTTGAGTATCAAATATGTCACTTACTCTAAGCGTTACAGTTGCATTATTGTTAAAGAAGTTTTTTCTTACACCAATATCGGCAGAATACATGGCGTCCATTTCTCCTTGCAGCATAACTATAGGAGACCTGTAATAGCCGTTGAGCTGAATATTCCAGCCTTTAGGCAAGGTGAAATTGTTAACAAGCCTGGCAGAATATGAGTAGCTGTCATTTTCGAGGTCCATTTGAGCTCCTGCGCCTTCAACAATTCTGCGAAAATATGACACAGTACCATTAATTCTCCAGAATTTTGCAATAGTTTGTGAGCCAACAAGTTCTACACCATAAGCAAGCCCGCGGTTTAAGTTTTCAAAGGTTGTTTCAGTAACCCCGTCTTCATTAATTGTTCTGTAGCGGGTTATCATTCCTTGTGTGTTTCTGTAGAAAACACTTGGGTTTAAGGTTGTTGTTTCCCAGTATTTAGTATATCCCAGCTCAAAAGAATGTATATCTTCAGGCATAAGCTTAGGGTTTCCGTAGGAAATGTCATACTCGCTATTATATCTTACAAACGGGTTTATATTACGGTTATGAGGCCTGTTAACTCTTTTACTATAGCTAAGCTGAACGGCATGGTTGTTTTCAAAGTTTCTCCTGATATGCAAACTGGGATAAAGTTTAAAATATTCATTTGGGAAAACCTCATCTGTTGTAATTTGTTTAGCATTTACAAATGTTTGTTCGGCTCTTAATCCTGCCTGAACACTATATAGCCCAAGCATTGTAGAGTATATACCATAAGCTGCATAAACCTGCTCGTTATAAATAAAACGATTGCTAAAATTTTCGTTATTGAGCCAGTCTTCTGAGTTATTATCAAAATTGAAAAAGTTAAAGTCGGTGTCCAACTCCCTGATATATGCACGCAAACCACCTTCAATTTTACTGTCTTCACTTAACGGGTGGGTATAATCTGTTTGTACAGAAACAATCCAATTGTTGCCATCCATATTTGTTTTTTCAAGCTCTTTATCTCTGTTTGCCGGAGAGGAGAAATCTTTATCAAAATACTCCTGGATAAAATCCTGTTCACGCTTCATTGTACGTGTGTTTACTACAATATCAGTATTTAATTCTCTATGTTTTTCTTCAAATGTACGCTTGTAATTCAATGCATAATTCATTGATCTGTGTAGCATTTCAGTATCATTATCGCGTGTAAATAAGTTGTCAAAATCATTTACATCGTTATACATAGAATAGTAAGTAAAATTGTTA
>PWND01000091.1 GCA_003557965.1 Bacteroidales bacterium
ATTCTCATAATGTAATAACTTTCCCTGCTTATCAAGGCATACAACCTTACAACCCGTCCTGAAGCCCGGGTCAATTGCCAATATGTTTTTCTGGCCTAATGGTGGTGCCAGCAGCAACTGACGTAAATTATCGGAGAATACCCTTATTGCTTCTGAGTCAGCCCGGCCTTTTAACATTGCCCTTATTTCTGTTTCTATTGATGGCGACATTAATCTTTTATAACTATCTTTTATTGCATCCACCACATGGCTCGAAGATTCGTTGTTAGATTTTATGAAAATTCTTTCAAGAATGTCCAGGGCAGCATCTTCTTCAGGCTTGATGGAAATCTTTAAAAATCCTTCTTTTTCTCCCCTGTACATAGCAAGAATCCTGTGCGAGGGTAATCTTTTTATTTCTTCTGCCACTTCAAAATAATTCTCATACTTTTCTCCCTCTTTTTCTTTGCCTTTAACCGGTTTGCTGTATATTAAGGCCTCTTTTTCAAATAACCTCCTTATTGATGCCCTGGCACGTGCATTTTCATTAACCCACTCTGCTATTATATCTCTGGCACCAGATAATGCATCTTCTATTGATGTTACTTCTTTTTCATCATTAATAAACGCTAAAGCTTTTTCCTCAACATCAATATTGTCTTGCTTCATTATTATTTTTGCCAGAGGTTCCAGCCCCTTTTCTATGGCAATAGTTGCCCTGGTTCTCTTTTTGGGTTTATATGGAAGATACAAATCTTCCAGCTCTGTCATGGTTAATGCAGAATTTATAGCTTGCTTCAGTTCAGGCGTCGACATTCCCTGCTCATCTATAGATTCCAGTATAGCTTCCCGACGCTTATCCAGTTCAAGCATTTGCTTATGCCTGTCTCTTATTTTGGTAATTTGCTCCTCATCAAGAGAGCCCGTAGTCTCTTTACGGTATCTTGATATAAAAGGAACTGTTGCCCCAGAGTCTAAAAGTTCTAATGTTTTATCAATTTGTTCAGGCCTTATGCCCGTTTCTTTTGAAATTAATTCTGAATAATTTTGCATTTATTTCTTTACTTATTGTGTGATGGAAAATCTTATGTAATATGATTTTTGCGGCAAAATTAAAATAATTATTGCAATAGGCTTAAGTTTGTTGGTTGCTTAACAAAGAAATCATCATACCTTTTTATTTATTACCGGCTTTTTACTGTTTAGCTTAATAAATGTTTTTCCCTGGGGAACTCTTTTGTGAATAGAGAGTAAAACTGAGGGCAGTAAAAATAAATTTGATATTAGTGCTATTGATAGAGTGAAGGCTATCAGGTAACCAAGTGCTTGTGTGCCTCCGAAAGATGAAGCTGAAAACATTATAAAACCGAAAAACAAAACAACAAAAGTATAAACCATACTTATGCCACTTTCTTTTAAGGCACATATAACGGCATGCTTAATATTATACCTGTTAATTATTAACTCCTGCCGGAATTTTGCCAAAAATAATATTGAATTATCAACAGATATTCCTAATGCAATACTGAAGATTATTATCGTTGATGGCTTTATCGGAACTTGAAAAAACCCCATCATAGCTGCTGTTAATATTTGAGGGAAAAGGTTTGGCAATAATGAAATAAATACCATTTTCAGCTTGCTGAATAATAATGCAATCATTATTGAAATAACCAGTATAGCGAGCATTAAACTTGTAGCTAAGTTGTTGATAAGGTAGCTTGTTCCTTTTAGGAAAACCAAGCTTGTTCCAGTAAGGCTGACGTCATAGTTTTCCGGGTTGAATATTTTATCAATAGATGGCCGTAAAGAGTCCTTTATTCTTTCTATATCCTGGGTGCCAATGTTTTTCATTTGGACGGAAATTCTTGTAATCTGTCTTGCACTGTCGGCCAGCTTCATCAGGTACTGGTTTTCAAGATCTGTATCAGGAAGGTATGACATAATAAAGTTCATTTCATGCCTGTTTGGGATTCCGTACATTTCAGGATTTCCCCTGTAAAATCCCTGGCGCGCAAACTTTATTATTTCGGCCATTGATAATGGCCTGGAAAGTTCAGGAAAATTCTTTAACTCAGATTGTAATTCTTCTATTTTTTCAAGGTTTGTTAACTGCATGGCTCCACGAGGCCTTTTTGTGTCTATCATTATTTCAAGCGGCATAATGCCGTTTAATTGTTCCTCAAAAAACAACAAATCCTGGTAAACGGGGTCGCGGGTTGGAATATCATCTACAACAGTACCTGAAATCGTAAGCTTGGTAATCCCCCAAATTCCCACTATTAAAAAAATAAAAAACACAGCATAAACAATAGGCCTGTGATTGAGAACAACATATAACACCCTCTGTATGATATCTCTGATATGCTTTTTTTCCAAATGCCTTACATGCTTTTTCTTTGGCACCGGCAAAAAACTGTAAAAAGTTGGAATTAAGGTTATTGTAAGTAAAAAAGTAAAAATAATATTAACTGATGCAACTATACCAAACTCTACAAGAGCCTTGTTGCCTGTAATAATAAATGCAGCAAAGCCAACGGCAGTAGTGGCATTAGTCAGCATGGTGGCATTCCCGATACGCTTTACTATTTGGTGTAAAGATCTTCTTTTATTGCCATGTGATAGTATTTCGTTGTGATATTTGTTTAGCAAAAAAATACAATTTTCTACTCCTATTACTATCAACAAAGGAGGAATTATGCCTGTAAGTATTGTTATTTCAAAATCTAAAAGGCTAATCAATCCTAATGCCCATACTACACCAATGCACACAATTATCATTGGAAATACAAAAGCTTTAAAAGACCTGAAAAAGATAAATAGCGCAAGAGATGCAACCATCATTGCAAGCAAAATAAACAACCGTAACTCTTCTCTTACTGTTAAGGATATTTTTGTTCTGATATATGGGAGGCCGCTTATATAAACATCAAGCCCTGTTTTTTCCTCAAATTCACAGGAAAATTTTTCAATTGCCTTCATTAAAGGCTCTCTTTCTGCCGAGTTAATAACCTCGTGCTCTAAAGCAATTATTGATATAATTGTATTGTTTTCCTTATTGAACAGTAAATTATCGTAAAAAGGCAAGCTATGTATGACTTTAAACAGCGAATCCAAATCTTGCTGTGTTTCAGGAATGTTAGACATTACCGGCACCAATGTTAGCTTTTGCAAGCTGTCATTCCGCGATAAAGTGATGATATTATCAATTCCAATATACTTTTCTACTCCATGTAAGCTTTTTATTGAATCATTATACCTGATCCATTCTTTAAAAACGCTAATCTCTGTAATACTTTTATCAGAAATGCCTAAAAACATAAGGTTACCATCTTCTCCAAATATCTCAAGAAACTCCTGGTGCATTATATATGCTGAATCAGTGGAGGGCAACATTTGAGTAAGCTCATTGGACAGCTTTACATCTTTTGCATGATACCCAAAAAATATTGTTAGCACAAATACTATGCTTAATATTACTATTCGGTTTTTAAGTATAATTTGAACAATATTATCCCACATATTGTATATTCTAAGGATAGTTTTTCAATACAACATTCGTAACATACAAATTTAAGGCTTTGTATGTAAATAATTGTAATATAAGCTATATAATATTTGAGAAAAACAGTTGAATTTTACAAATTTCGTAATTATTAAGCGCTACATTACGTAATTTTGTGGGTTGCACAAAAAATTGCTATAAAGGAATTGTTTATTACCAAATTGATTCCGTCAAATGATTAATAAATATTTATGATAAAGCCGGAGCCTTCTACATATAAAAATAGCCAGACACTGGAGATATATGGTGCAAGAGAGCATAATCTTAAGGATGTAAATGTTATAATTCCCAGAAATAAGCTTGTTGTAATTACCGGGCTAAGTGGAAGCGGGAAATCTTCCTTGGCTTTTGATACGATATATGCAGAAGGCCAGAGAAGGTATATTGAAACTTTTTCTGCTTATGCAAGGCAGTTTTTAGGAAGTCTTGAAAGGCCGGATGTTGATAAAATTACCGGTTTAAGCCCTGTAATATCAATAGAGCAAAAGTCCACGTCAAAAAATCCGCGTTCAACTGTTGGAACTATTACAGAAGTTTATGATTTCCTGCGGTTGCTTTATGCTCGTGTTGCTGATGCGTATTCGTATGTAAGCGGAGAAAAGATGGTTAAATATTCTGATAAGGAAATTATTCAGTTAATACTTAAACGGTTTTCCGGTAAAACAATGCTGCTTCTTGCTCCTTTGGTTAAGGGCAGAAAAGGACATTATCGTGAGCTGTTTGAATATCTGCTTAAGCAAGGGTACCTTAGAGCCAGGGTTGATGGTAAACTTAGGGAAATCACTCCCGGAATGAGAATTGACAGGTATAAAATTCATGATATCGAACTCCTTGTAGATAAAGTTGTAATTGACAAAAGACAAACTAAGAGAATAGGAGAGAGCCTTAATGCTGCTATGAAGCAAGGTAAAGGCATGGTAATGTTGTTAGATGAGGATTCGGGAGAGGTGTTTCATTTTAGCAGGAAATTAATGTGCCCCGTTTCCGGTATTGCATATAAAGAACCTGAGCCTAATACGTTTTCTTTTAACTCGCCCTACGGGTCGTGTCCTGAATGTAATGGACTGGGAACAATCAGCAAAGTAGATATGAGTAAAATCATTCCTGACAGCTCATTGTCCATCAGGGCAGGAGGCCTTGCTCCCCTGGGGCCGTGGAAAAATAACTGGATTTTCAGGCAAATCGAAACAATTGGATATAAATATAATTTTAAGCCTGAAACCCCTGTTAGTGAAATTTCTGAAGATGCTCTTAATACTATAATGTACGGAACCGATGAAATCATTAAAGTTAAAAACCAAAACCTGGGTATTACCAATACATATACATTAAATTTTGAAGGAATAATAAACTTTATTAAAAACCAATACAACGAAAGTTCCTCATACAGTATAAAAAAGTGGGCTAAAGGTTTTATGACAAATCTCGCTTGTCCGGAATGTAACGGCAAAAGATTGAAAAAAGAGTCGCTGCATTACTTTCTCGGGAAATATAATATCAGCGATTTGGCCGAACTGGATTTAACAGAGTTGAAGAAAGAGATTAATAGCATTGAAAAGAGCCTTAATGAAAGGAAAAAGAAAGTTGCCCATGAAATCATAAGGGAGATTAATGAACGTTTAGGGTTTTTGCTTGATGTTGGCCTGGAATATTTGTCGTTAAATCGTTCTGCAAGAAGTTTGTCAGGCGGAGAAAGCCAGAGAATAAGACTTGCAACACAAATAGGTTCTCAGCTTACCGGTGTATTATATATTCTTGATGAACCAAGCATTGGCCTGCACCAAAGAGATAACAAGAGGCTTATAGAGTCTTTAAAAAAGCTTCGGGATATAGGCAACTCAGTTATTGTTGTTGAGCATGATAAAGATATGATAATGGCTGCTGACCATGTAATTGATATTGGGCCGGGAGCTGGCATTAAAGGAGGCGAAATAATAGCTGAGGGCAATCCTCAAAAGATTCTGGAAAGCAAAGAATCCATAACCGCAGCCTACCTTAATAACAAAAAAGAAATACCTGTACCTTCTCAACGGAGGAATGGAAATGGGAATAGCATAATACTTTCAGGTGCTAAAGGAAACAACTTAAAGAACGTCACATTAACCTTACCTTTAGGGAAATTTATCTGCGTTACTGGTGTTTCAGGAAGCGGCAAATCATCACTAATTAACGAAACGCTATACCCTATTCTAAGCAAACACTTTTATAAATCACTACAGGAACCGCTTTCTTATAAGAGTATTGAAGGATTAAAAAATATTGATAAAGTTATTGAGATTAATCAATCTCCTATTGGCCGCACGCCTCGCTCTAATCCGGCAACTTATACAAAGCTTTTTGACGAGATCAGAAAGTTATTTGCTGCACTGCCTGAATCAAATGTAAGAGGCTACAAACCAGGAAGATTCTCTTTTAATGTAAAGGGTGGAAGGTGCGAAGAATGCCATGGTGGCGGGCTAAAAATAATTGAAATGAATTTTTTGCCGGATGTACATGTTGTTTGCGAAAGCTGTAACAGCAAAAGGTATAATCGCGAAACACTTGAAGTAAGATATAAGGGAAAGTCAATTAATGATGTGCTAAACTTAAACATTGAACAGGCACTTGAGTTTTTTGAAAATATACCTTCAATATTTAAAAAGCTTAAAACGCTCTATGACGTTGGCCTGGGCTATGTTACACTGGGGCAGAGCAGCACAACCTTGTCCGGTGGTGAAGCACAAAGAGTCAAGCTGGCTTCTGAACTGGCAAAAAAAGATACAGGAAAAACAGTTTATATCCTGGATGAGCCTACCACAGGCCTGCACTTTGAGGATATCAGAGTTTTGCTTGATGTATTAAACCGTCTTGTAAACCGTGGAAATACAGTTATAGTTATTGAACACAACTCTGATGTGATAAAAATTGCTGATCATATT
Source organism: Bacteroidales bacterium (assembly GCA_003557965.1). Taxonomy (GTDB): domain Bacteria; phylum Bacteroidota; class Bacteroidia; order Bacteroidales; family UBA7960; genus PWND01. Next base: position 6,463 of record PWND01000091.1, read on the forward strand.
ATTGACCTTGGCCCCGAAGGTGGAGCTAAAGGTGGAAAAATTATTGCCGCCGGCTCGCCTGAAGAGTTAGTAAAAAACAGCAAAAACAGCTATACGGTTGAATTTCTGAAGGAAATAATTTAGCAAATACGCAAAAGCTATTTAAACTTGTTCTTATTCACAACATACCTGGTATGCGTCCCCTTTCCTATGCATCCGTCTTCATCATAAGCGCTCACCTTAAAAACCAACTTTATGCCGCTAACTTCTGTTAGCTCCGACTCTGCCCAAACTTTTTTCCCCGGCATAGTTGCTTTCAGATGCCGTATATTTACTTCAAACCCAACGCTTAAATGGTTTTCAGGCAATAAGTCTTTAACGCTTATATCGGCAGCTTGTTCCATAAGAGCAATCATCGCAGGGGTGGCAAACACATCTACATGCCCGGAACCGTAAAAAGATGCCAAATCTTTTTGCTCTACAATTTTTTCTTGCCTGCCTGTAATGCCGGCCTTCAACTGATTATTCATGTTTTTTAATTTTTGGGATAAAACTTTTTACTTATCCAAAAATATGCAAAATACAGTTTTTGACAATGCAGATATGTATAATTATTCATTAATTTTGGCATGAAAAAATATTGCAAAAATGTATTTGAGCTATATTGACTGGGCAATAATTTTTACTTTTTTAGGCATATCCCTTTTTATTGGTTTACACTACAGAAAGAGGGCCGGCCGTAGTTTATCCGATTTTTTTCTTACCGGCCGTAATCTCCCCTGGTATATTGCAGGAATCAGTATGGTTGCCACTACGTTTGCAGCAGATACACCGCTTGCAGTTACTGAATTAGTTGCTGATGGAGGTATTTCTGCAAACTGGCTTTGGTGGAATATGCTGATAGGTGGAATGCTT
>PWND01000180.1 GCA_003557965.1 Bacteroidales bacterium
AAGATATTAAGGAAGATAGCAAAGAAGATAGCAAAGAAGATAGCAAAGAAGATAGCAAAGAAGATAGCAAAGAAGATAGCAAAGAAGAAGCTGCTAAAGAATCTGAGGTTAAAGAAGAAAAGTCTTATTCAGGCCATCAGGAAGTGGTAAGCCCGGAAGATTTTGACTGGGATGCTATTGGTAAAAAGCAAGAGGAATACTCGGAAACAGAGAGGAAGCGGCTTGAAAAAATGTATGACGAAACTCTTAAATCAATAGGAGAGGGAGAAGTACTTGAGGGAAAAGTTGTATCTATAAACAACCGTGAAATAGTTGTTAATATTGGTTTTAAGTCTGATGGTGTTATATCAGCTAGTGAACTTAGGTATAACCCTGACTTAAAGATAGGGGATTCTATAGAAGTATATGTGGAAACCCAGGAAGATAACACCGGACAATTGTTATTGTCGCATAAAAAAGCACGTACATTAAGATCGTGGGAGAGAGTTAATGCTGCCATGGATAATGATGAAATCATAAAAGGGTATGTTAAGTGCCGCACAAAAGGAGGATTAATAGTTGATGTATTTGGGATAGAGGCGTTTTTGCCTGGTTCCCAAATTGATGTAAAACCAATCAGAGACTATGATGTATTTGTTGGTAAAACCATGGAGTTTAAAGTGGTTAAAATCAATCATGAATACAAGAACGTTGTAGTGAGCCATAAGGCACTGATAGAAGCTGAGCTGGAAGTACAAAAGCTTGAAATTATTTCGAAGCTTGAAAAAGGCCAGATTCTTGAAGGAACAGTAAAAAATATTACATCTTATGGTGTGTTTGTTGACCTTGGCGGAGTTGATGGATTAATTCACATTACAGACTTATCATGGGGCAGAATTAATCACCCTGAAGAAATTGTAAATCTTGATGATAAAATAAAAGTAGTAATTCTTGACTTTGACGACAACAAGAAGCGTATTGCATTAGGCCTTAAGCAATTGACGCCACATCCATGGGATTCTTTAGATCCGAAAATAAAAGTTGGCGACAAAGTAAAAGGCAAAGTTGTTGTTATTGCAGACTATGGTGCGTTTATTGAAATAGCACCTGGCGTAGAAGGATTAATTCATGTTTCTGAAATGTCATGGTCGCAACATCTTAGAACAGCACAAGATTTTCTGAAAGTAGGGGATATCGTAGAAGCGGTTATTCTTACATTAGACAGGGAAGAAAGAAAAATGTCATTAGGTATAAAACAGTTAATACCTGATCCATGGGAAAACATTTATGAAAAATATCCAAAGAACTCAAAACATACAGCTACCGTTAGAAATTTTACAAACTTTGGAATTTTTGTTGAGCTCGAGGAAGGTGTTGATGGATTAATTCATATTAGTGATCTTTCATGGAGTAAAAAGATTAAACACCCTGCTGAATTTACGAAAATTGGAGAATCTATAGAGGTTGTTGTTTTGGATGTTGATAAGGATAATCGCAGATTAAGCCTTGGGCACAAGCAACTCGAAGAAAATCCATGGGATGTATTTGAATCAGTATTTGTTGTAGATTCTGTTCATCAAGGCACTATAGTAGGCTCTTCGGATAAAGGTGTTATTGTTGCACTACCTTATGGAGTAGAAGGGTTCGCCCCAACACGCCATATTGTTAAGGAAGACGGAACTACTGCGAAAATGGATGAAACTCTTGATTTTAAAGTTATAGAGTTTAATAAAGAAAGCAAAAAAATTGTAGTTTCTCATACTAAGGTATTCCAGGCAGCTAAAGCATCTGAGAAAGCTGAAGATACCAAAGAGAAAAAAGCCAAAGAGAAGAAAACTACAAAAGCCGTAAAGAAGATAAAAGATAATCTTGAGAAGTCAACACTTGGTGATATTGATGTGTTGGCAAATCTAAAATCTGAAATGGAAAAATCCGCTTCCGGCAAAACAGCTAAACCTAAGAAAGAAAAAGAAGCAGAAGTAAAAGAAGAACCAAAAGAAGAGAAGAAAGAACCAAAAGCTGCTGAAAAAGAACCAAAAGCTGCTGATGACAAGAAGGACGAAGAAAAGAAAAAAGCAGAAAAGGCAAAAGATGAGAAAGCTGTAAAAGCAGAGGAAAAGGAAGAGCCAAAGGATGAAACTAAAGCAAAAGCAAAAAAGTCTCCAAAAGATAAAGAAGAAACAAAGAAAGACGAAAAAGCAGTAGAGGATAAGGAAGAAAAAAAGACAGCTAAGAAAAAGAAAACAACTGCTAAAGAAGAGAAAGAAGAGAAAGGGGAAAAAGAGGAGAAATCTTCAGCGAAGAAGACAAAAGCAAAAAAGGAAGAAGAGAAGGAAGACAAGAAAGAAGACAAGAAAGAAGATAAAAAGGAGTAATAGTTTTGCTAAATGCCTTTATTCTTAATTGAATAAAAAAGGGTAACCAATGTTTTGGTTATCCTTTTTTATTATAATTTTATAACAATAAAAACCGGTTTTAAATATTAAAAACATTAATAATAATGAAGATATTGAGTGCACCACAGATAAGAGAAGCAGATGCCTATACAATTAAAAATGAACCTATAGCTTCAATTGATTTAATGGAAAGGGCATCAAAGGCTTGTTTTTCCTGGATAAAAAAGAGAATAAGAAAAGGCCAGCAGGTTTCCATTTTTTGTGGCATGGGCAATAATGGTGGTGATGGGATAGCTATTGCAAGAATGTTGCATTTAAGTGGTTACGATGTTGTTGTTTATAAAGTAATGCATAGCAATAAATCGTCAGACGATTTTCGCATAAATGAAGAAAGGTTTAAGAAACTTAAGAAAGCAAAAATTACTGAAATTAAAAGCATAAAAGACATTCCGGATAGTCATGGCAATGTATTTATTGATGCATTGCTGGGAAGTGGACTAAACAGTCCTTTAAAAGGTTTATTAGCTGAAGTTGTAAATTACATTAACTCAAAAAAGGCATTTGTAATTTCAATAGATATTCCTACCGGGCTATTTTGTGACGACAACTCTCACAACAAACATGAAGCAATAATAAATGCATCTTATACTTTAACGTTTCAGCTTCCAAAATTGTCTTTTTTGTTTCCGGAAAATGAGAAGTACGTTGGTATTTGGGAAGTACTTGATATAGGCCTTGACCAAGATTTTATAAACAGCCAGGATAGCTCGTTCTTTTATCTTCAACCTGAAATGATAAAGCCACTATATAAAGCACGAAAGTTGTTTTCACATAAGGGAAATTACGGCCATGCATTATTAATAGCCGGAAGTAAAGGGAAAGCAGGTGCTGCTGTTTTATCAGCACGAGCTGCAATAAAGAGTGGAGCAGGATTGTTGACTTTAAGCATTCCCGGTAGTTGCTACACTCCTATACAAAGTGCAGTGCCTTAAGCAATGTGTGTGATTGACGAAAACGAAAATCATATTACTGAATTAACAGATTTGTCAGCATATACCAATATTGGAATAGGGCCGGGGATAGGGCTTGAAAGTCAAACCCAGAATGTTTTGAAGCTACTAATTCAAAATTCATCAAAGCCTTTAGTTCTTGATGCAGATGCATTAAATATTTTATCTGAAAATCCCACATGGTTGTCATTTTTGCCCAAAGGCAGCATATTAACGCCACATCCCGGGGAAATGGACAGGCTTAGTGGTAAATCACAAACGGGCAGGGAAAGGCTTGAGAAAGCTATTGACCTGGCTTTTCGTTATGGAGTTTATATAGTTTTAAAAGGAGCTTTTACTTCAGTAGTTTGCCCTGACAAAAAAGTGTTTTTCAATTCTACAGGTAATCCTGGTATGGCAACAGGAGGGAGCGGAGACGTATTAACCGGAGTTATTTTATCATGGCTTGCACAAGGATATACACCTCTTGGCAGTGCATTAATTGGCGTGTATATTCATGGATTGGCTGGTGACCTGGCAGCGAGGCGGCACTCATTCGAAGCTATAAGCGCCAGCGATATCATTGAAAACACCGGAAAAGCAATAAAAAAAACATTTTATTGAAAAACAGATCTATATCGCAAGTTTATCAGGCTTACACTTTTTTAGATGATATTGCAACGGGTAATCATCAGGGTAAAGCTTTATTAACTTATTAAATATTGGGATTGCTGACTCATAGTCATTATTAATAGAATGATTTACTGCAGTTTCAAATTCATTTATATACTTGATTTTTGATTTTGAAACACTAGTACTAATGTCAGTAAAAAACTCATATATTTTACATTTTGTATCAGTGCCTTTAATTACAACTTCATCGAGTAATCTGACATAAAAAGTGTTTTTTTGTGAGAGGCTTTCAAGTAGTTGCTGACTGACAATAGCTTCAACACCGTATACTTTTGTTAACTCTTCCAGCCTGCATGACAAATTAACCGAGTCGGATATTACTGTAGTTTCAATTCTTTCCTTTTCTCCCAGGGTACCTAAGATTGAATTACCGGTATGAATTCCTGTTCCGATTTTTACTTCATCAATCCCTGAAATTTTATTTTTCTTATTAAAGTTTTTCAATACTTCGGTCATTTCTATCACACAATTTAAAGAATCTTCAGGAGAGTCCGGGAACAGAGCCATAATTCCATCACCCAAATATTTATCAATAAAGCCATTGTGCTTCCTGATAATGGGGCCAACTTCATTCAGGAACGAATTAAGAAAATCAAAAACTTCTTTAGGACATTTGTTTTGTGCAAATTTTGAAAAAGACCTGATGTCAGAAAAAAGAATGGTAAGCTTTTCTTGCCTGGAGTCGCCGGCTGACAGGTCGGTTATACAATCTTTACCTATTAGGTGAATAAACTCTTTTGGGACAAACCTTTCAAAAGCTTTATTGGTTTTTAAAAGTTGGATATTTGTGTTTTCAAGCATTTGCCTTTGTATCCTTCTTTTTTTATCAGCAGGAGATTCATTAAAATAAAGTACAACAAACACAAAAATATTTACAAACTCAACTATTAGTTCGTATCTGCCGGTTAAAACTATAAACAGTGCCACTTCAAAATTCCATGATATTGAAACAAACATAAAAGCTGCATGGCCTCCAAAATACCATGCAGTAACCATAGTAATTATTATGAAGGAGGTGAACATTATTCCATCAAATAAATTCAGGTCATAATAGTTACCGAATATTTTTAATGAAGTCAGGTGAACATCAACAGCAGAGATAAAGTTTTCCCGATATATAAAAAGAAGGGTGATTAGTATAATAATTATAAAGCCTGCAAGGAAATAATACCTGTCCTGTTTAATTTTTTGTGCAATATTTCGAGGCATGATGGGTTAGAATTGGTTATTACAGGACACAATAATACGGAAATAAAATAAATTAACCCACAAGTTACTTTTATTATTTTAAAATATTAATAATAAAAGTAATTTGTGGGTTAAAAATTAGCCAATATTAAATAAATATTACATTTTCATTCCACCACAAACAGTAATTACCTGTCCTGTGATATAAGTTGACAGGTCGGAAGCCAGGAATAATGACAGATTAGCCACGTCTTCAGCTTGTCCGACTCTTTTCAAAGGTATTTTTTGTGCCCATTCATTTTTTACTTCTTCAGAAAGAGAAGCTGTCATTTCAGTTTCTATAAATCCAGGAGCAATAGCATTGCATCTAACATTTCTGGAGCCAAGCTCCTGGGCAACAGATTTTGTAAAGCCAATCATGCCGGCTTTTGATGCTGCATAATTAGCTTGACCGGCGTTGCCGCCAAGGCCTACTACAGAGCTCATGTTAATTATTGAACCTGATCGTTGCTTAAGCATTACTTTCTGCACCGCCTTCGTAAGATTGAAGGCTGATTTGAGGTTAATTCTTATTACATCGTCCCACTGTTCTTCGGTCATTCTCATTAAAAGCGTGTCCCTCGTAATGCCTGCATTATTAACAAGGATATCAATTTGGCCAAAATCTGCAACTATTTCCGAGATTAATTTTTCACTTTGCTCAAGATTACTTGCATCAGAGGCATATCCCTTTGCTTTTATGTTATATCCTGAAAGCTCTTTTTCCAGGTTTTTAGCAGTTTCGTCATATTGCAAATCAGAAAAAGCAATATTTGCACCATGTTTGGCAAAAGTTACGGCAATAGCTTTGCCAATACCTCTTGCGCCACCGGTTACTAAAGCTGTTTTTCCTTCTAATAATTTTGTCATAATAGAATTTTTTTGTTATAATTTAATTTCTTGGAGTTATCAAATTTAAAAAAAATATTATGGTATCACAAAATCTTTTGATACTCAAATAATAACTATATCCACTTTATTAAGCTAAAATCTTGTCGGTGTTCCATTAATGGGTTCTTTGGGAATATTCTGAATGCATATTTATAGATACCTGCTTTTTTAGCAGTAACTTCACATTCATAAGTTACCAAACTACCATTAATATCTGTTTTACTCATTTCCTCTACCATATCAAGCTCCATATCATTAAACGACTCTTGCGTAAATACAACCTCTACGCCAATATAGTCGGGATTTACTTCACCTAAGTCTAAAACTATTTTTGCATAAAACTTTTCACCCAACAAAAGAGACTTATCAGAAGTGTCAATAATACTCTTTGATTTTACTTCAATATTTTCCCAATCACGAGCTATTTCATTTTTCCAGTGCGATAATTCCCTTGCTTTTTCAAAATTATTGTCAAGAATTATCTTGCCTCTTTCTAATAAAGGTTTGTAAAACTGATTATTATAATCATCCAGCATTCTTTTGTTTGTAAAATGAGGTGCAATTTTTGCGATATTGTTTTTTACCCATTTTACCCATTGCAGAGGGATGTTTTCTTCATTTCTGTCATAAAACAATGGGATAATTTCATTTTCAAATGTGCTGTATATTGTTTCAGCATCAAGTTCATTTTGAAAATCCTGATTATCATAAGTTTTTTCTTCCTTTATAGCCCATCCTGCTTTTTGCTGATATCCTTCTGCCCACCATCCATCAAGTACACTGAAATTCATTATACCGTTAAGTACAGCTTTTTGTCCGCTCGTCCCTGAGGCTTCAAGCGGCCTGGTAGGTGTGTTAAGCCAAAGGTCAACTCCTCTTGTTAATGCGGCTCCTAATTCCATGTCGTAGTCTTCAAGAAATACCACCTTACCCATAAATTCCGGTTTTTGTGAAATTTCAATAATGTGTTTAATAAGATCCTGTCCTGCTTTATCGGCAGGATGTGCTTTCCCCGCATAAATAAACTGAACCGGCATATCCGGGTTGTTTACAAGTTTTGAAAGCCTTTCGAGATCATTAAATATTAAATGAGCCCTTTTATATGTTGCAAATCTTCTTGCAAAGCCTACAGTTAAAACCCTGTCGTCCATAGCCTCAATTATTTGGTAAATAACTTTTGGGTTTGTAGGCCTTACTGACAGGTTTGATGTTAACCTGTTTTTAATATATTCTTTTAGTTTGATTCTTTGCAGGTTAATAATATTCCATATTTTTTTGTCATCAATATCATATATCTTTTCCCATGCTTTAGGGTTAGAGATATCTTTATGGAAATCTTCTCCAAAATTTTCCTCATATAACTGCTGCCACTCTTTTGCTGTCCATGTGCCGTAATGAACACCGTTTGTTACATGGCTAATATGCAATTCTTCGGGGAAGTATCCCGGAAAAATATTATTAAACATTTTTCTTGATACTTTTCCGTGAATTTTACTAACGCCATTAACTTCCTGCGAAAGTTTAGCAGCTAATACACTCATAGAAAAGTCTTCATTAGGATTAGAAGTATCCATTTTTCCCAGGCTCATAAATGCTTCCCAGCTTATTCCAAGCCTTTCGGCATAATGAGGCATATAAGTACGCAACATGTCTTCGCTGAAGAAATCGTGGCCGGCAGGCACGGGCGTGTGCGTAGTGAAAAGGCTTGTGCTTCTTACTACTTCTTTAGCTTCATAAAAAGACAGTTTTTCATCCTGAACGAGTTTTCTTAGCCTTTCAAGCCCTGCAAAAGCAGCATGGCCTTCATTACAGTGATAGATGTCAGGTTCTTCATTAATTGCATCCAGTAGCCTTATACCACCAATACCAAGTAAAAACTCTTGCTTAAACCTGTTTTCCCAGTCGCCACCATAAAGTTGATGAGTAATGAATCTGTCTGCTGAGTTATTTTCAGGGATGTCAGTATCTAAAAGATAAAGAGGGATACGTCCAACCTCGATTTTCCAAACCTTTGCATGCAAAGTTCTTCCCGGGAAAGCAATGCTTATTTTCACCCATTTGTTATCTTTATCGCGCACAGGAATAGCAGCCATGTGGGCAAAGTTATGGGGGTGATAAGTAGCCATTTGTTCACCGCTAACTGTGAGGTTTTGCGTAAAATAACCATACCTGTATAACAGCCCTATCCCTATAAGGTTAAAATTGTCATCGCTGGCTTGCTTCAAATAGTCACCGGCTAAAACACCCAGGCCACCGGAATATATTTTTACAGATGTATGTAATCCATACTCCATACTGAGGTAAGCAATTTTGCCCGGTTTCTTATTTTTACCTTCTTCAATGTATTTATCGAATTTGTCAACTACGGTATTATACTTATCCAGGAAATCTTTGTCGTTGATTATTTTATCAAAATGCTCAACTGTTAAGTTGTCAATTAATACAATTGGATTTTTCTGCGATTTTTCCCATAGTTTGGGGTCTATCATTTCAAATAATTCCTCTGCCTCGTAGTTCCATGTCCACCAAAGGTTTTTTGCTATTTTTTGAATTTGGGAAACCTCTTTTGGAATATTTGTTTCAACAAGAATTTTTTTCCATTTAGGTTTTATTTTCGGAGTTGCAGAAATCTCACTAACTTTAACAGGAAGGCGCTTGCCTTTGTACAAGTCTGATCTTAATTCAGCTTTTTCAATTGCTTTATGAAAAGCTTTAAAGTAGTTGTCAACCAGGTTGTTCCATAATGCTGCATTAGCAATTTCAGAGCATTTATGACGGGCATCAGCTAAGCTTTTATGAACTAAGGGATTGTCATCATTTTCGTGTTCTTTTACAAGTATTCCCGCTTCTTCACTACAACAGCATTCTGAAATGAATTTAATAATATTGTTTTTAGCTTCATCGTCATTGTTGTCATTTCTTTCAACTACCGCAATTGCTTTTCCCGGATCAGGGAAGTTTTGTTTTGCCCACAGGCCAAAACCTGCTAATGTTGTAGTTATTGTAGGAACTTTAAATGCCAGGCTCTCAAGAGGTGTGTATCCCCAAGGCTCATAATATGAGGGGAATGCAGATAAGTCCATTCCTATAAGAGCAGAATAATAGTTTAGGTTTACTGCACCATCCTGTTCGTTAAGGTATGCGGGAATAAAAACCACTTTTACGTTATCATCAGGACGATTTCTCAGCCCTGCCTTTTTTAATCGGAAAATGATAGGGTCTGAGTTAATATCAACAAGCTTATGTGTTGAGATTTCATTTTCTAAAGGCTTTGAAAAATCAGGTTTCTCAATTCTGCTAACGACTTCCGGCCTTACACCTGTTTGGTTTGCAGGAATGAAAATATATGCAACAACAGGTTGCTTTAGCTCCTTTTTATTTATTTCGCCCAATGCGTCAATAAATAAATCTATACCTTTATTTTTAAATTCATACCTTCCACTTGTGCAAATCATGAAAGCATTATCCGGGATTTTTTGGTTTGTAAGCCCTTGTGCCACTTTTAACAACCTTTCCCTGGCTACTTTTCTTTTCTCAAAAAACTCTCCGGTACCAGGCAAAAAGGAATTATCAAATCCATTAGGAGTAACTACGTCAGGCCTTTTGCCAATAATTTTTTCACATTCATGGGCAGTTATTTCGCTCACTGTTGTGAAAACGTCACAGTATTTTGCTGCTGTTTTTTCCATACTGTTTTTCGAAACTACACCAAGCTCATTAGCTTTGCTTTCAGCATTAATATTGTCAAGCTGAGAGTAAAGTTTCATGCCGTGTCCTGCAATTGATCTTCCAAGTGTTGTGGCATGTGTTGTGAATATTTTTGCAGCTTGTGGTAATTTGTCATGAAGATACAGTACGCCTGAACCTGTCATCCACTCATGGAAGTGTGTAACCATTTTATCTTTAGCAGAAATATGGTATTCATAAAAGCTTTCGATTGCTTTTGCAGCAGCATAGCCAAACATAGCCGGCTCAGTATAATCCCATTGGCCGCTTAATGAGTTAAGCCCGTATTTTAACCAAAAATCAGTAAATATTTTATCTTTATCAGAAAACAACGGGGTAAAGTCAACCAAAAATGCTATAGGCTGGCCGGGGATGTTCCACCTTCCAATCCTGATATTCAAGCCCTCTTTAGCCGCCTGTTTTCTCCATGCCCTGTATATATTCTTATCTTCAATAAATTCAGGATTTACATGAGTCTCTTTCCATACATCAGGCCCGATACATATATAATTATCATTAAACTTTTCTGAAAGGATTAGCGCTTTGGTGCTTAAAACGGTGTGGATACCACCAATTTTATTGCATACTTCCCAGCTTACCTCAAATATGTAATCAGGGCTTTTATAATTATCTGACATAATTCATTAGTTTTAATTATTAATACTTTTTTTCCAAAAAACTTGTGAAAATACAAAAAAAATGCAAGTTAGAAGTTGTTTTTTTTCAGAAGATGTTCACAATCTTTTAATACATTAGAGTAGAAGCCATTTGGCATAATTCAAAACAATTCCCAAAATATATTTTTATAAAAACACATTTAAAAATGCCTAAAATAGCAATAGCTTACTTCTTTACTGAAGCTTTTTTAGTTTTAGCTTTTTTAGACGTCGCTTTTTTAGTCGTAGTTTTTTTAGCTGTAGTTTTTTTTGTTACAGTCTTTTTCGCTTTTACTGAAGCGCTTTTTTCTTCTTTCAGGCCAGGTGCTTTTTTACTTTGATTTTCATTAATCTTATATTTTTCATCCACAAGAATAATAAAATCAGATAACACATTCATATAGTTAATAAAGGCTTCGTAAGGAGAATTGTAAGGATTAAAGTACTTATGTACTTCTCCATCAGAAAACCATTTAGTACACATATAGTAAAAATTATCACTGGTTTGAAGATACCTCCACATTTTAATGATTTCTTCATCATTACATTTTTTTACTTTATCTTCAATAGAGTAAAGTTTATTAAAAGCTTCATCCTGCAACTCATTGCCAAGCCATGCTGTCAGGTCTCTTTCTTCGTCTGCCCATGAAATTGGGTATGGTATATGCAATGGAGAGACAGTTTGAAGAGAGTTTGAAACTTCAGATAAGGTACTAAAGGAGTAATCGGAAGATTTAATTATTGAACCAGGCAGAGCATTTAGAAAATCAAAAATGCCGGTTTCTGCCCATTGGTGTTCTCCAAAAGTTTCATAATCCATAAACAGGTTTACGACTTCAGTTTTAGGGCTGAGAGCATTAAGCCATTTAGTATATTTTTCTGTTGTAAGCGGCCATTCACTCCATCTTTTTTCCGAAAATCTGAAAGCAATATCATCTGATAACTGAAAGTTTTTAAGAAGAAGCTTGAGCTTAGGGTTTGCAGCACTACAGTACATTAGGTTGGGGCTTTTCCATCCCAGTACATGTTTAGCTCCTTCAGTAATCATAGTTTTATAACCCATATCAAAAACCATATTACCAATATCATCAGAGTATATGAGCTCTGTGTTTCTGAAGACCTTTGGTTTTTGTCCGAAAAGTTTTTCAATTTTTTCGGAATGCATTTTAACTTGCTTTTTAAACTCGCTTTTGCTTTTTAGTGAAGACAGTGAATGATAATATGTTTCAGCTAAAAACTCTACTGCTCCTGTATTAGCAAGTTTTTTAAAGCTTTCAATAACTTCCGGGGCATATAACTCAAATTGCTCCAAAGCAATACCGCTTATACTGAAGTTAACTTTAAATTTATTGCCATGTTTTTTTATATTTTCTAACAGGATTTTATTAGCTGGCAAATAGCATTTTTCAGCAATTTGCTGCATAATGAAGCTATTAGCATAATCATCAAAGTATTCGTGGCTATTCCCAATGTCAAAAAACCTGTATGTTCTAAGCCTGTATGGTTGGTGAACATGAAAGTACAAACAAATATGTTTCATTGCTTAGTATAATTAAAAATGTTACATTTCTTTAATTTCTGCTTTTAGCAGTTTCTTCATATATTTCTTTTACTTTTAGCCCGGCATTATCCCATTTTATATTATCAACTTCTTCTTTTCCATAAGTTTTAAACATGCCGGGTAATGAAGAGTAATGCAATAAGCCATAAATAGCGTCTGCCATAGCGTCAATATCCCAAAAATCAACTTTTATTGCATGCTTTAATATTTCAGCAACACCTGATTGTTTTGAAATAATAACAGGTACATTACTTCTCATTGCTTCCAGCGGTGATATTCCAAAGGGTTCAGATACTGAAGGCATTACATATACATCGCTTAATCCAAACATTTTATCCACGTCATCGCCTCTTAAAAATCCGGTAAAATGGAATTTATCAGCAATGCCTAACCTGGCAACTCTTCTTATCATTTTATTGAGCAAGTCACCACTTCCGGCCATTACAAACCTAACATTTGAATCTCTTTGCAGTACTTTGTAGGCAGCTTCAATAAAATATTCCGGCCCTTTTTGGTAAGTAATCCTTCCTAAAAAGGTGACAACTTTTTCTTTTATGTTTTTTTCAGTATCAGCATACAGGTTATCTTCATTAGGCTCAACTCCGTTATGTACTGTAGTAACTTTTTCGGGGTCAACACCATACCTGTTAATAACAGTATTCCTGGTAAGGTTGCTTACAGCTATTACTTTGTCTGCAGCATGCATGCCGGTTCTTTCTATATTGTAAACATTTTGATTGATGTTTTCGCCTGACCTGTCGAACTCTGTTGCATGCATATGAACAACCAAAGGTTTACCACTTACTCTTTTTGCTTCGATTCCGGCATAATAAGTAAGCCAGTCGTGTGAATGAATTATATCAAATTCATGCTGATTGGCAATAGATGCAGCTATCAGGGCATATCTTTTTACTTCATCTATAAGAGTTTTACCATATCCGCCTGAAAAAGTGAATTTTTGGGATTTAAAGTCTTTTTTATCAATAGTAGAATACTTTGTCTCTTCTTGTTTTTCAATCATTTCAAAGTATTCCTCTTCAGATGTATAAGGCATTAAGGTAGAGTCTATTTCTAAAAAAGATGTTTTATCCCAATGTTCTTTATAAATCTCATCAGCAATGTTTACTTCTATATCACTGGCATTTACCAGTTTTATTCTTCCGGGATTTTCATCTCCGTATGCCTTAGGTACAACGAAGATTATCTCAACACCGCTTTTGTTAAGAGCTTTGGTAAGCCCATAGCATGCAGTTCCTAATCCTCCGGATATGTGAGGTGGAAATTCCCAACCAAACATTAATACTCTCATAACTACTTCTTCTTTATATTTTTCTTTTTTGTTTTTTTAATATGCTCAATCATATTGCTAATTCTTAGCAAAGCAGCAACACTGGGTGCAAAGGAGATTGCACCGCATGAGTTATGTGGCGGGTCTCCTTCATGTATTTCAGACATAGTGCCAACACCTCTTTCGTTAATTGCACTTTCAAAATCATCATATATTTTTTCCAACTGCTTTATAGCAGACTCTTTGTAAATGTTAAACAATGCTTGAGCGAAATGTTCTGATAACCATGGCCATACAGTGCCCTGGTGCATAGAGCAATTTCTTTGTATGTGATTCCCTTTGCATATCCCTTTATATTTGGGGTCTTGTGGGGAAAGAGTTCGTAATCCTTTAGCAGTATGTAATTGCTTATAACAAAATTCAATAATTGTTTTACAGGTTAAATCGTTAATTGGCCTGTATTGTAGTGATGCAGCAATTACCTGGTTTGGCCTTATATCGTAATTTTGTATACCATCAGCAACAAAATCGGCAAGGTAGCCTTTGTCATTAATCCAAAAAACATTCATGAATGATTGCGGTATTCTGTTTACAATACTATCCCAGGTTTTTATAAAATCTTTATCATTTGCAGATTTAGCCAACTCTATAGCAAAGCAAACAGCATTATACCACAGAGAATTTACTTCTACAACGTAACCATACCTTGGTGTAACGCATACCCCGTCTGTTTGGCAATTCATCCAAGTGTGGCCTGCGGCTTCTTTTAAAGAGTATAGCAGCCCATTATCATGCATCCTGATATTTTGTAAATTGCAATTTTTGTAGCTATCAAGTATAAGTTTTATTACTTTTTTATACTTTTTCCAGGTTTCTTTTTTGTTTTTACTATGATTAACATATTGCTGTAAAGACCAAATAAACCAAAGAGCAGTATCAACAGAATTGTATGTTGTTTTATTTCCTTTGCCGGTTTCAGGAAATAGCGGCCCATTCATCCTGGAAATCATTGTATCAAAAGCCTCAGTAAATTCGTCAGGTTTGTTGATTGATAAAGTCAGCCCCGGTAATGCTATAAAAGTAAACCTTCCAATACTGTCGTACCAAGGATATCCTGTAATGATGCTGAGTTCGTTATCTCTTTTTGAAATAAACTGCTCTGCAGAATTTTCAAGACAATTCTTAAAATTATTACGAGGGACTCTTTCTGATAATTCTTTATTAAATGACCTGCTTAAGCCTAAAGGTTTTACTTCTTTCGTTCCTGCTGAAAAAATGATGCTTTCGCCTCTTTTTATATCAATTTCAAAAAAGCCCGGAACGTATAAATCCTCATTAAATTCATACCCCCTGTTTTTCTCCTGCATGTATTCGATATCTCTATACCAGTCCGGTACATGAACATATTCACCTCCATTTTTTGATATTTGCATGTACAGGTAGGAGTAGCCTTCATACATTTTCACCTTTATGCCGTTAGGAATATTTTCATATTTTGTATTTAGGTCAATATTTTGCTTACTAAGAACGTGTCGGTTTCTGAAAGCAAGGAATGGCTTTATACGTAGCCGTGTAGGCGACTTAGCTTCTACAAGAGTATATTTTATAAGAATTCGCTCTTCATGCTTTACCAGCATCATTTCTTTAGTAAGAATAACTCCACCAACTCTGAATGTAATTTTAGGAATAATTTCAGCGGAAAAATCCCTGATGTATTTATGGCCTTTTGGGTTGTATGTATTGTGATATTTATTAATTCCAATATTAAATTCAGCTTCTCTTTGAATAACTGTTTCATCAACTTTGGATAATAAAACATGAGCCTCATCATCAAGCTGGGGTTGTGGGCAAATAAGCAAACCATGATATTTTCTTGTATTGCAGCCTACAATTGTTGTGCTTGAAAATGAACCAGCCCTGTTGCTTCTAACAAGCTCCCTATGTAATGAGTATTCTAAATTAATGAGTTGGTTTTTATCAAATTTAATATATCCCATAGATTTAAATATGATATTAATTAATGAATAATATTTTACTCAAGCCTGAGCAAAATTTTATATATTTTGCAAAGTTAATCTTTTTTAACTTTAATTTGGTAATATAAAAATACAGAAATGCTTCAATATTGTTAATATAGGTTTTCATAAACAATTAGGAAGCAATCCGGGAAGTCATTCTTTCGTAGTTTATCTCTTAACAGCTCGGCTTTTATCCGGCTATCAAATTCTCCAACGATAAGCCTGTAGATTTTATTGTTATTTATTAATGAAACCTGTATAAATACTGGTTTGTTAAACTGAGCTTCATAAGCAGTAATTAGCGGAACTAAGTTATCAGTATTTGAATAACTTGCCAGTTGAACTCCAAAGCCAGAGGGCTTATGCTTTGCTAATTTTTTGTTATAAAATCCGGGTTTTAATGATTCAATTTTTATGACTTTGCTTTTGGCTGGTTTCTCCTTTATTTCCGTAGGCTGCTTTGTTTCCTCATCTTCAGAATGTTTTTTTTGTTTGCTTTCTTTTGTTTCAGGTGAAATGGGTTCTGAAATCATAGTCATCATAATCTCATCCTCTTTTTTTTCTTCTTCTGTAGTTTTTTCATCCCTGGTTCCAAAAAGAGAGGCAAAGTCAGGCATTGGCCTGCTATAATCTTCTTCTTTTCTTTTTGTAAGTGTAGTTTCACCTTTGGCTAAATGGGGCTTTTCTGTATCTTTTTCGACTTGGCTTTTTGCCAGTTTATCAGCTAAGTTAATGTCTTCTTCAGATTTCTGTTGATTCCCGGTTTCTGCATGTGCAACGGCTCTTGCTTTTAATGCTTTAGCATATTCAGGGTTTATATCAATTGCTTTATCAAAATCACGAATAGCACCATAGAAATCCCTGGTTTCCATTCTTGCTACACCACTATAATAGTATGCAACTGGATTGTTCCTTAGGTCCATAGCAGCTCTGCGCAGATCACTTAAAGCTTCTTCATATTGCCCTAAATAATATAATGCTTTGCCTCTGTATAAAAAACCTTCAATAAAAGAAGGGTTTAATCTGATAGCAATTTGAAAATCCTGCAAGGCTCTTGCATATTCATTGAGGTTCATATTGGCCTGTCCTCTTCTGTAGAAAGCCACAAAGTCGGGGTTAAGCTGTATAGCAGTTGTGTAGTCTTGTATTGCACCGGGATAATTACCGGTTTCAAATTTGGCAATTCCTCTGAAATAGTGCGCCTGGTCAGAAAACTTGGGGTCTAATTCAATGCAAATAGTAAGGTCTGTTATAGCTTTATCATATTTCCCCAGTTCATTAAAAGATATTCCCCTGTATAAAAAAGCTTCAGCATAAATAGGGTTAAGCTTTATTGCTTCATTAAAATGTTCAAGCGCTTCTTCAAATTTATTTTCAGCACCTTTTTGCATACCTTGTCTGAATTCGGCCCTGGATTTGTTGACATTTTCTACACTTGGTTGTGCTGTAGCATTAAAAGCACATATCAGGATAATCAGGCAAACAGCTATTTTCATTTTTATTATTTTAATTAATAAAATCCAAAATATTTAATAGTAAAGCTAAAAATAACAACTATTATTTATTCTTCTTTTTTATATCATTTACAAGTTTTTCATTTTCCTTTTTCAAACGTACCAGTTCATTCTTGAGCTCCTTTATTTCACCTTCCAGCTTTACATTCTGTTCTGAAAATACTTCATGAGCTTCTTTGCTGGCAGTAACATCATTAGCAATTTTAAATATTTTAGTTACATTTCCATTTGTATCAAAAATAGGAGCATAGGTTTCCATAAGGTGAAATGTGTTGTCATTTATCACAACCTTAGTTTGCTGCTTCTTTATGCTGCCGTTTTTAAGGTCATCCCAAAACCTTTTATACTCTTTTTTTTGTTCATCAGTAAAGTCAATTTTATAAGCATGATGTTTCCCAACAGCTTCACTTCTTGGAATGCCCAAAAAGTTACAATACGAGTCAGAGATATTTGTTACATATCCTTCGAGGTCGTACTCAAGCGTATAACTTGATGCGTTTAAGGCATTGATAATACCCTCAGTTTCACTGGTTTTTCTGGCCATTTCTTCTTGCGTTGCAGAAAGTTCTTCCATGTTTTGTCTCATTTCTTCTTCCTGGGATTTCATTTCTTCTGCCTGCCTTTGTGATTTTTCCAGCAACTCATTAGTGCGTATGTTTATTTTAATGTTGGAAATTGTAGAAGCAATACTTTCACCGTTTTTTTCAATAAATTCAATTTGGTGTTTTTCAAACTTTTTAAAAGATGCTAATTCAATAATTCCATAAACTTCTTCATTAAGGATGAGAGGTACAATAAGAAGAGCTTTAGGCCTTTCGAACCCTAAGCCGGAGCCAATTTTCCCGTAAGAGTCGGGGATGTCAGTCATATAAATAGTTTTAGCTTCTCTAAAACATGTTCCTATGAGCCCTTCACCGATTTCAACTTTCTTTTCAATAAATTTCTGCCTGTCGTAAGCATAGCATGCAGTCATTTCAAGGTACTTGTTAGCCGGATCGTTATCATTAAGAATAAAGATGCCGCCTTGATTTGCACCAACGTAATTAACCAGATTTTGAATTACTTTTAAAGAAAGTGATTCAATGTTATCATTATCAATTCTTAGTATTTCGCCAAATTTTGCGTAGCCTTCAGTTGCCCAGCTTCTTTTTTCATCTTCAATTTTTCTTACACTTTCTTCTTCTTTGGCTTTTAGCAAGTTGTCCCTCATATTTAAAAGTGACTTACCCAGAATGTCCTCATCGCTAAGCAAGTTTAATTCTGTTTCAAGGTCTCCTTGTCCAATTTTGGAAGAAAATTCACTTTTTTCAGCTAATCCTTCAATAGATGTATTTAGAGCATTGCCCATCTTTTGAAATTCATCACCGGTCTCAAACTTAAAGTGCATGCTTTTTTCTACTTTTCCTTTTGATAATCCTTCAAGAATGCTTGTAATGTTTTTTATCGGGAATGTAATTTTTTTGGAGATATACCATGTAATAAATACTATTAGCAAAATGCCAATAATGCCGATTATCATGGATACTGCCAGATCGTTGTTAGCACTTCTGGTTATTACGCTCACAGGAACACTAATGCCTACGGTCCAGTATACATCAATTCCGTCAATACTAATTGGGTAGAAACTCACATAGCTTTCAGCTCCTGTAAAGTGATCGTAAATATTTGCAGAAAAAGCTTCGCCATTTGTTATTCTTTCTTCAATGTTTTGTATTTCGTACATTTCAGGAGCACGGTTGTACAAAGAGAGTCCAAGATTTCCTGCATTTGGATGAGCAACAAAAAGCATGTTTCTCGATAAAACAAAAGCATAACTGCTTTCAAACGGCGATATTTCAAGGATTATATTTTGAAACCTAGATAAATCAATATCAATTCCTACTAATCCAATAAATTCATTATCGGTTAAGATAGGTACAGACACATTGGTAGAGAGAACTTCATCTTCAGGCCTGCCGGTATATGAGTACGGTTCGGGGTCGTTAAAAAGCTCAAATTTTCCTGTTTTTAATTCATAATACATGCTATTTACATCGTCTCCATCAAGATGTCTTTCTACTTTAAGTTCTTTTATATCGCCATTTTCCCTGTACCATCCCCATAAAACCCTTCCGTATGGCTGGTGCCATGCTGTGTCAACATGATAATATTCCCAACTGGTTGCAATGGAAATATAATCAGGGTTTGCAATTAAGATGTCTTTTTGTATATCCAGGTATATTGAATCCCTGATATCTCTTGGATATTTATGCCACGACAGAAAGCTATTTCTAATATTACGGGCTACATTAATATCTGTATTAATTCTGTCTTGTAAAAGATTTGCCGTTTTTTCTGCTTCAAGGTAAATAATCTCTTTTGAGTCTTGAATATCTCTGTTGCGGGAATTTAAACTAATGTAACCTAAAGCTGCAGTAAAAACAACTACAGTAGAAATAATAATGAACAACTGTAGTTTTTGCTTAATATTAAATTTAAATTTCATTATTTATGTACGTGTTTTGTTTATAACTAACAAGTGGAGCGGCTACGAATATACAAAACTTTTTTTCAAGAAAAACATTTCTAGATAATTAATATTAATAAAATTGTAATTGTAACTGTGCGATTAGTTACACTTCAAATTTTAATTGGCATTAAGGGTTTCGCAAGTTCAGTGTAAAACTGATTGATATAGAATCCTGGATTATGGGTGTTTTTATCTAACTTCTTAAAAATCATCTAATGTAGCAAGCTCTTGCTTCAATATAGCTTTCACTTTTGAGCTTTTCACAGTATTAACCTGATTTTAACAATTCCTGGGTGATGTCAACATAAACTTCTATTACATGTTTAAGATTTCCTTGTTCATCAAATTCAGGTTTTGCTAGTCCTTTAACAAGAAATTCACTACCATCTTTGGCAATTTTCTTAAAAACGCTTTTTATTGTTATGCCATTATTCATATCTTCCCAAAACTTTTTATAACCAGCAGATTCTCTGAAGTTTTTATTATCGAAAAGTATTCCATGGTGTTTACCAATAAGTTCGCCTTCTGCATATTTAGAAATACTATTAAATATGTTATTGGTTTTTTCTATTATTCCATGTTCGTCATATTGAAGCATTGCTAAAAATTCGTTGCTTGTTTCTAATTCTTTAGCCAGTTGCTTTTCTTTCCGTTCCATTTCTTCTTGTGTGGCAGCAAGTTCTTCCATGTTTT
Source organism: Bacteroidales bacterium (assembly GCA_003557965.1). Lineage (GTDB taxonomy): Bacteria > Bacteroidota > Bacteroidia > Bacteroidales > UBA7960 > PWND01. Next base: position 20,141 of record PWND01000180.1, read on the forward strand.
GTCGCATCTCTTCTTCTTGAGCCTTCATTTCTTCTGCTTGTTTTTGTGACTGTTCTAGCAGATTATTAGTATGGATGTTTGTTTTAATATTTGAAATTGTGGATGCAACACTTTCACCAACCTTTTCAACAAATTCAATATGGTGTTTTTCAAATGGTTCAAAGGAAGCGAGTTCTATAACTCCGTATATTTCATCATTAAGGTTAAGAGGGACAATCAGCAGGGCTTTGGCATCTTCATAACCTAGTCCGCTCATAATTTTTGTATAGGATTCCGGGATATCAGTCATGTATATTGTTTTGCCTTCTTTGTAGCATGCGCCAATAAGCCCTTCACCGATTTCTATTCTCTTTTCAAGGAATTTTTGCCTGTCGAATGCAAAGCAAGCTGTCATTTCAAGGATTTTTTTCTCTTCATCAGAATCATTTAATACAAAAATTCCTCCCTGGTTTGCTCCCAAATAATGAACCAGGTTTTGTATAACTTTAAAGGATAATGACTCCAAATCATCATTATCAATTCTGAGAATTTCTCCAAATTTTGCATATCCCTCAGTAGCCCAATTTCTTTTTTGGTCTTCTTCTTTCCTTTTTTGGTTTTCTTTTTCTGCTTCTACAAGGCCTTTTCTCATATTAAGAAGCGCTTTCCCGAGCTGGTCATTATCACTTAAAAGAGAGTATTCAGTATCAAGCTTGCCTTGTTCAATATCTTGGGCAAATGACACAGTATCTTTTAAGCCTTTTACTAAAGTATTTGTTGCGATGGCCATTTCAGTCATTTCATCACTTCCTTTAGAAACTTTAAGGCTTTTAACATCTTCCAAATTACCTGTAGCAAGTGTCTTTAGTACTGATGTAGCCTTATTTACCGGGTTGGCAATATAGTTTGCTATTCTTATTATAACAAAAATAACAATACTTAAAGCCGCAAGCCCTAAAAAGATTATTATGTAAAATTGCCTGTTTGCAACACTTTTAATTTCCGACATTGGTACTTCAATAATAAATGACCATGGAGTTGGAGTATCTCCGACTGAGATTGGTGTATAAATTTTTAAAGTTTCTTCTCCAAGGTCTTCACTATATCCTATAGCAGTAGCATTAATACCTTGCTGAATGTACTCAATTGCTTGCATATCATAATAAACAAACTCATAAGCAGTTCTTCCAATATTATTAATATTAGGGTGGGCAACAATTTGTCCGCTGTTAGAGACTATTTTCCCAAAACCACTGTTATAAAACTGCATTCCGGAGATTATATCATATAAAGATTCCAGTTCAATATCAATTGCTAATACTCCCCTGTATTCGCCATCAATCACAACCGGAACGGCAGTAGTTGTCATTAGTATTTCATCTTCAGCCTGGCCTGTAAAAGAGTAGTAATACGGGTCAATTATTGCTTCTTGTAAGGTAGCTTTTGGAATAGTAATATATGGCCCATACTCAATTTCAACTTCTTCTTCAGGAGGCGTAGTCATATCAACGTACCTGACAATTTCTCCGTTTGAGTAGTAGTAATTAAGGTCAAAAATACCGGATTGTGTACCAAAGTTGCTACCGGCATATATAGAGTCAGCTTTGTCAAAACCCTCAGGTTCCCATCGTGTCCACACAGCCAAAAAGTCCGGATTTGCTTCTATTGTTTTTGCCAGCGTTTTATCCAGAATTAACCTGTCAGGATTCCCTGATTCAATTAATGCTTCTGATGTATGTGCCAGTGACCTTGTGATGTCCATGCTGTAATTTATGTATTCTGAAAATGTGTTGGCGTAGTTTTGGCTATTACTTTCCAATAACCTTTTGGCACTGATAATTTCATTCGTCCTGCTGTTTATTGCAAGATACCCCAAAACAAAAATGAAAATTAATGCAATAGCTGATAATACTAAAAATATCATCTTTTGCTTTAATTTCAAATTCAAAAAAAAGTTTACCATGTCAGATATTATTAAAATATATTAGTGGTTATGATATACTAAACCAATAAGAAGCAAGTTTATATAAGTGTTTAGAAAAACAAATATATATTAAAAAATTAAAATAACGAACAAAAGAATTGGATAAGATATTAAAAATTTAAGATATAAACAAAGGCATATTTATATATGTAGAATGGTTAAAATGATTGTAAATCATTTTAATTAAGGTTATTGTAGCAGGCAAAACCTTATTTTTTCATGCGCTTATTGATGTTTTTTATTTCTTCTTCAAGCTTTTGTTTCTCCTGAACGCATTTTATTAGTTTATCTTTTTGCTCCTGAAGTTTTTGTGCAAATTCTTCACTTTGTTTTTTACTTTCAGTAATATCATTAGCAATTTTGAAGATTTTTACAATATCTCCGTTTTGGTCAAATATTGGAGTATATGTTTCAGCCAAGTAAACTTCTTTACCTTTTACGTTGAGCTTAACGGTTTGTTTTTTAGTTTTTCCGTCAAGTAATTCATTCCAAAACTGGTCATAATTTTGCTTTTGATCATGACTAAGGTCCATATCTTTAGTATGATGAGAGTTAACAGCTTCTTCCCTGCTAATACCTAATAGTTTGAGATAAGAATTACTGATATTAATTACATATCCTTTTAGGTCATATTCAGTGAGATAGCTTGAAACATTAAGGGCATTAAGTATGCCTTCCATTTCACTGGTTTTCCTGGCCATTTCTTCCTGGGTAGCTGCAAGCTCTTCCATATTTTGCCTCATTTCTTCTTCTTGTGCTTTCATTTCTTCAGCTTGTTGTTGAGACTGTTCCAGTAACTGTGAAGTACGTGCAGCAATTTTGGCATTAGACACTGTAGAAGCAATACTTTCTGCAACTTTTTCAATAAATTCAATCTGATAGTCTTCGAATTTATTGAAAGAAGCTATTTCCAGCACACCATGTATATCTTCATTCGACATCAAAGGCATTATTATCAGTGCATTAGGGCTGTCTTCGCCAAGCCCGGAAGCTATTTTCGTATAAGTTTCAGGTATATCAGTTAAGTAAATATATTTCCGCTCAAGATAGCAGGCTCCTACAAGCCCTTCTCCAATTTTTATTTTTCTTTCAACAAATTTTTATCTGTCATAAGCATAGCATGCTTTTAAATCCAGGTAAACATCATCATCATCTGCGTCTTCAAGGACAAAAATTCCACCTTGGTTTGCTTCAAGGTATTTAACCAGGTTTTGTATTACATTGAAAGCTAATTTATCAATATTGCCATGGTCTTGTCTTAAAATATCACTAAACTTAGTAATGCCCTGGGTAATCCAATTCCTCTTTTTCTCTTCTTCCTGCCTGATTTCTTCTTCTTCCCTGGCTTTTTTAAGGTGGTTTTGCATGTCGAGTAAGGCTTGTCCCAGCTTATCTTCATCACTTAGTAACTTTATTTCAGTATCCATATTTCCTTTGCCAATATTTGATGCAAAGTCAGATTTATGAATAAGGCCTTTTATCGAGGTATTAAATGCATTACTCATTTCTTCTATTTCGTCACCAGACTTTATGTTAAGCATCATTGATTCATCAAGTTTTCCTTTGGCAATTTGCTTCATCACTTCGGTAGTCTGCTTTACCGGGTTTGAAATTTTCCTGGAAATCATGCTTATCACTACGGCAATAATTATCAAGCCTATAATTCCGATAATTATGGCTGTAAACAGGTTGCTCATTGCCTGCTGCCTTATTTCGCTGTAAGGAACGGCAATAGCTATAGACCATGGTGTTTCAGTTTCTCCAACTACAATTGGAGCATAAGAGTAGTAATATGTTTCTCCATGTTCGCTTCTGCTCATATAGCTAAAAGCCTCACCATTCTGTATTCTTTCAATAATATTGTGCTCCGTAACATCCTGCCTCAAAAAGTCAGCTATTGGCTGTTCTAAAAAACCAGATTCAGGGTGTGCAACACACATTCCCCGGTTGGAAATAATAAACGCATAACTATCGTCAAAAGGCCTTATTGCATTAACTATTTCCTGCAGGCTTTCAAGAGTAATATCAAGTCCAACAAGTCCTATATATTCACCTTCGTGAAACATTGGCACTGTTAATGTTGTCATTAGGTAAGCTGTAATTCCTTCAGTAGCTACCCTGTCAAGGTAAGGTTCCCAAATAGTTTCTCTTCCGGCTTGCTTGGCTGCACCATATAAATCCGGGTCGCCATCTAAACTTCTTTCTAACTCCTGATAGCCAATTTGCCCGTTTTCACGGTAAAAGTAGGAGAGGTGGCGGCCATGAGGTAAATCCCAATCGGGCTTATAATATGAATATTCCCAACTGTCCCATAATGCATGAAAGTCCGGATTATTTCGGAATATTTCATAATATATCTCATTAAATAATTCTTTCCACTCCTCAACTTCCATACCCCTGTGAATACGAAAAGCTTGTGCCAGCGTACGTATAACAGACATATCCTGGTTTAACAAGTTTTCGACTGCTTCAGCGTTTTGTGCAGAATAACTGTTTACCAGTTGCCTTGTATCATTTAAGGAGGTATTATGTGATTGCCAGCTTATGTACCCTATTGCTGCAGTAAATATCAACATGGTTGTTACCAATACATATATTTGGATTTTTTGCTGAATGTTTAATCTTAGTTTTATTTTTTTCATGATTGGATTGTTATTCTGAAGAATCATTAAACAAATGTTCGACAACATTTATATTTTATACTTTGTAAATGTATAAAAAAAATATAAATTTTCATTGTCGTAAATTTTAAAGAAAAATTGTTTAATATGGTTTGTTAATAGGTACTACTGGTAAGTTGTTGATATTTAGGATTTAACAAAATAAGCAGCTGTGTGTTTTTTTTTGATTGTTAACAATCAGACAATGCGCAATTAAGTTTTTTTAACAAAAGCTTTGATGTGTAATTATCGAACTTTACATTTTTGAAGTTTCTTACCCACTTTATCC
>PWND01000147.1 GCA_003557965.1 Bacteroidales bacterium
GTATGTTAATGGTTGGGACGACCCCCGTATGCCAACGATTTCAGGGCTCAGAAGGCGCGGTTACACACCCGCTTCAATACGCAATTTTGCGGAAAGAGTTGGCATTGCCAAAAGAGAAAATGTTATTGAGGTAGAACTGCTTGAGCATTGCATCCGTGTTGACTTAAACAAAAATGCACCTCGAACCATGGCGGTGCTTGACCCTGTTAAACTTATTATTACCAACTACCCTGAAGGCAAGGATGAAATACTTGAAGGAATTATAAATCCGGAAAAACCCGAAGAAGGAAAGAGAAAAATACCTTTTTCACGTGAGATATGGATTGAAAGAAATGACTTTATGGAGAATCCTCCTAAAAAGTTTTTTAGGTTATCTCCCGGCAAGGAAGTAAGGTTGAAGTATGCATATATTATACGCTGCGACGATTTTAAAAAGGATGAAAACGGCAATGTTACAGAAATTTACTGTACATACTTCCCTGATACAAAAAGTGGTATGCCCACAGAAAAGAAAGTGAAGGGAACTTTGCATTGGGCTTGTGCGAATAATTGCATTGAGGCTGAAGTTCGCCTTTATGACCGTTTGTTTAATGCAGAAAACCCTGATAATGTTGAAGATGGGAAAGATTTTAAAGATAACCTTAATCCGGATTCTTTAGTAATAAAAAAAGCTTTTGTGGAGTTAGCTGCCAGAGATTTCAAACCCGGTGATAACTGCCAGTTTGAAAGAACAGGATACTTCTGTGTTGACCCGGACTCTACAAAAGATATGATGGTTTTTAACCGCACGGTAATTTTGAAAGATTCCTGGGCAAAAACTTCTAAAAAATAAAGTAAAGGATTTTTCGGGTTTTTTATAACTCTACGATGCCGTTTTTTATGGCATACTTTATTAAGTCAGCACTTGTTTTTAAATTTAATTTGCTGAGTATATTAGCTTTATGTGACTCTACAGTTCGTGGACTGATACAAAGCTTAGATGCAATTTCTTTGCTGCTGAGGCCATCAGATAACAATTTTAATGTCTCAATTTCTCTTTCGCTTAGCGTGTTTTCGGGAGTAGCTTTTTCATCTTTTGTTTTTAAATGCTTTATGTAGCTGCTGTAAATTATTCTGGACAGTTTTTCACCAAAATAATCTTCATTATTATTGATTAGCGTTATAGCTTCAATAAATTCTTCTTTTGAGGTGTCTTTTGGTAAAAAACCATTTGCTCCTGCATGTATTGAGTTAATTATGTTTTCTTCTTCGGTTTTTGATGAAAGCATTAATATTTTTATATCCGGATAATCTTTTTTTAGTATTTCTGCTATTTCAACACCTGATTTTCCCGGAAGTGATATGTCAAGAACAATTACATCAGGTATATGCTTCTCCAAAACCTTCATTAAGCCCTCATAATCAGCAGCCTCACCTGTTACATTAATTTTGTATTCGGTTAAAAACAATGCTTTAATACCATCACGGACAATTTGATGGTCATCTACTACTACTACTTTTATTGCACTCATTCTTTGTAATTAATATTTTGTCAATAAACTAAACTAAAGGTAAAGTAAAGAAAAACGTTGACCCCTCACCGGGTTTGCTTTTTATCCAAATTTTGCCATTCATTTTGTCTATAAATTCTTTGCTTAAAATAAGCCCCATACCAGTGCCCTTTTCTTCAGCCCTGCCAATTGTACTTGCATCTACATCTATCCTAAATAATTTTTTTATATCATCTTCCGAAATGCCAATACCCTTATCTTCCACAGATATTATTACTTCTTTATCGTTTTTTGTGGCCGAAACGACTACAGGGCTGTTATTTTTTGAAAATTTCACAGCATTTGTCACCAGGTTATTAAAGACACTTACTGCATATAGCTTATTAGCATTAACTATAATGCCGGAAGGGATGCTGTTAATTATATTAATGTTTTTTCCTGACGATAAGCTACTAATTGATTTTATGGCTTCCTCAGAAATATGTCTTACATCTAATTTATCAATTTCGGTTTCACTATGTTTGTTTTTTATTAATGCCCACTCCAACATGTTTTTCAGAAGAGTGTTGAGTTGCTTTGAAGATCTATTTAATTGCTGAATACATGTTTTTTTCTTTTCGTTATCAAGCTTGTCAAAATCGGTCTCTAATGTTTCTGCAATATTGCCAAATGCAGAGATTGGATTTTTTAGATCGTGGGCTAATATTGAAATAAACTTATCTTTTGTAGTATTTAGAAACTTGAGGTCTTTATTTTTCGTTGCAAGAATTTTTTCAGTCTTTTTGCGGTTGTAATAGAGTTTATAGATCAAGCCGGAAAGAATGAAAAAAGAGAAAGCGATAATAATATATAAATTTCTTTCCCTTGTGGCTTTATTAACTTTAAGGTTTATTATTTGGTTTTCACTGTTTAGAAGCTTTATCTCGCTTTCTTTTTTCTCGGTTTCATACCGGATATTCATTTCATCAATATAGCGTTCTTTTTCTTCTGAGAATATTTGTTCTTTGGTATTAATATAAATCTTTGCGTATTCAAGTGCTTTATCACTGTTGCCAACTTTGTGAAATATACCCATAGCCATTTCTGAAACAGCATTTTTTTGAAGTAAAGAACCTAACTCTTTAGCGTGCTTGTATGATTCTGAAATATAAAATTCTATGCTGTCAACGAAGGCCTTTCTCTCATTAGAACTGACATTCTTGTACTTTTCGTATTTAACTAAATAAACATCAGCAAGGTTGCCTGTTGCCCTTGATAAGTGAGTTAAATCATTTAATTTTTCTGCTATTGCATAGGCTTTCTGATAATAGTTTATGGCTTTATGAAGCTCTTGTCTTATATGATTTTCGTTTTCTAAAAATGTGGCTTTTTGGCTGGTTACATTTCCTAAATTGTTATAACAAATTACCTGTCCTCTTAAGTCATTTAAGCGAACCCTTATATCAAGCATTTCCAGGTAATTTCTTAATGCTTTCTCGTAGTACTCCATTTTTAAAGGAATACTATCAGTATTATTTCCATAATCATAATACAGAACGCCAAAGTTGTTTAACATCCTTGATTTTGCAATAATGTTTTCGGTTCTTTCAGCAACTTCCATTGCAAGTTTATAGTATTTTTCTGCGATGCTATATTCTTTGCGTAAGTGGTTTATTATGCCAATACTGTTATAGCCGTCAAAAATAATATCATCATTGTAAATTGTATTTCCAATATCTAGTACTTTAAAGTAAGTTTCTGAGGCTTCTACAAAATTACCTTGCGAACGATGTATATATCCGATTTGAGTTAAAGCTACAGCTTTTAGTTTTAGAAATATATCCCTGTGCTTAGGGTTTTTTTCTGAATTTTTTAAAGCAAAGTTTTTTGCTTCAGTGTAGTAAGTTTTTGCAGTTTCCTGATCAATATAGTAATACTTTTCACCCAGATCAATTAATGCTTTGATTCTTATAGTATCATGAACCGGTGTGTTTAGTAAATTTTTAAGAGAATCTATTTTTTCGTTATTTGCTTGTAATAATGAAGTTTGTAATAAACAACAAATAACAAATAACACTAAGCCCGGGTATGTTTTTACGCTTGAAAACCGCTTACTAAAAAAACTTTTCATTTATACTTAAAACAAAATTGATTTTTATCCTAATAAAAGCGCAATTTAATAAAAAAATTTTAATATTATAAGAAAATATTATGTTTTATTAGTCTATACCCGGCACTGCCTTTAAATACAGAAGTGCATTATTGTTGTTATTGCAATGTTTGAATTGTATTGTAATGAAAAATTGTAGCATAAAAGCAATAGCATCCTGTTTTAGGATTTATAGCATTACTGTTAGCTTGTTTTAATAATAAAACTTAGTATTGGTAAAGGAACCTTTTGATTTTCTTAGTTGGCGTTTTTTCAAATGGTTTAGGTTGTTCAACTACGAGGTTGATATGAGAAAATTTACTGATGTTTGAATTAACATTTTCCTGAATTTCAGCAAGGTATTGTTTTACTATATTTTGAATGTTTTCTTTATAGTTTTGTGCTGACTCTTTGATGTTTTGATAGCGCATTTCTATTTCTTCATAGTTAAGGTGAACTTTTGCAACAAGTTTGCCTTTAAGTTCATACACTACTGACTCCAAAACAAAGTTCTGGCTGTTAATAACATCTTCAATTTCTTCAGGATAAATATTTTCGCCTCCTGGCCCCAGGATCATATTTTTTAATCTGCCCCGTATATATAGATATCCTTCATTGTCAATATTCCCAAGGTCGCCTGTTTTAAACCATCCATCATCTGTAAAAACCTCTGCAGTTTTTTCCGGGTCTTTATAATAACCTTGCATAATATTCGGGCCTTTGGCAACAATTTCACCTTCTCCCGTTTCAGGGTTAGGGTTATTTATCTTTATTTTTTGGTTTGGCAGGCATAATCCGGTTGATTGGAATTTTGTTATAGAAGGGCTGCATCCTGCCAACAATGGAGATGTTTCCGTAAGCCCATATCCAATTGCATAAGGGAACTTTGCATCTCTTAAAAACTGTTCAACTACAGGTGATATCTTTGCTCCGCCAATTCCGAAAAAGTGAAGCTTGCCTCCAAATGCTTTATATATTTTTCTTCCTGCAAGCTTATGTAACAATTTGTTTACAAACCTTGCCTTATTTAGGGTTTTCAATACTTTATTGCTGGTAAGTTTAGGTAAAACCTGCAGTTTGTAAATTTTTTCCATTATAAGAGGTACAGTTAGCATCATTGTTGGCCTTACCAGTTTAAGTGCCGGCAATAATACTGATGCAGTCGGGGGTTTATTCAGATAATAAATAGATGCACCCTTCATAAATGGAATAAGAAACCCTATAGTACATTCGTAGGTGTGAGATAAAGGCAAAACTGACAGCAGTCTGTCGTTTTCTGTTACATTTTGAATTTGTAATGTGTTTACAGCATTCGACATAATATTGGCATGAGACAACATTACCCCTTTTGGATTTCCTGTAGTGCCTGAGGTGTATAATATTGCTGCAAGATCACTTTCCTCAGGGATACATTCTTTGTCAGGATTGTGATCTGATTGTTGATCTTCCTCTGAAATTAATACTTTACCTTCAATGTTGAGAGCAAATATATTAATCTCTTTAAAGTTTTCCAGAAGGACCGCAGTATGTATGCTTTCCGGAAAATTATCTTTAAAAATCTCAAAATATTTCTCAGAAATTATTATCGCGCATGTTTTGCTATGCTCCAGTATTTTTATTATTTCGTTGCTTGAAAAGTCAGTTAAAATGGGCACAACTACAGCTCCCATGCCACTTATTGCAAGGTATGATATTCCCCACTGAGGCATATTGGGGCCAAGAAGAGCAACCCTGTCACCTTTTTTTATCCCCTTTTTATACAAAAGGGTTTGAAGTTTTTTGGTTTTTTCGTAAACATCAAGATAGGTATATGGTTTTTGGCCTACATAAGCCAATGCTTGATTATTCGGGTAGAGCTTCGCGCTGTTGTCTAATAAAGCGCAAAGAGTAAGATTTTTTATATCTGTCATAAACTATTAATTATAGATTGCAAAGATAATATAATATAACTCTTCTTGTTTATTAAAAGATTTTAAATATCAGGCGTTGCTTTGTGTATTCTTTTGTTTGCAAGGGCTTTGAGATAAAAAATAGTTTAAAATAATTGTTTTAAAAAGAAAGAGGTTGTATCAAAAGTTAAATATTTTTTACAATTATCGTGAAAAATTATAACATTTTGACACAACCCCTGGTTATATAGTAGAAATATTATTTGTTACAATAAATGGTACGAAACCGCTACGCCTACTGTTACAACAGATGCCATTACCATAAGTTTAATAAGGATATTCAAACTTGGCCCTGAAGTATCTTTAAACGGATCGCCAACGGTATCACCAATTATTGTTGCCTTGTGCGATTCAGAATTTTTTCCGCCATAGTTACCTTCTTCAACGTATTTTTTTGCATTGTCCCAGGCACCACCGGCATTTGCCATAAATATTGCAAGTGCAAATCCACTTGAAATAGTACCTAACAACAAACCTGCAATTCCAGCTACACCAAATAACAATCCAACTACAACAGGAATTAAAAGTGCAATAAGAGAAGGTGCAATCATTTCTTTTTGGGCACCTTTAGTTGATATTTCAACACATCTTGCATAGTCAGGTTCAGACTTTCCTTCCATAATTTGCGGATCTGCTTTAAACTGCCTTCTTACTTCGTCAACCATTTTCTGAGCAGCACGTCCAACGGCATTCATTGTCATACCGCTGAAAAGGAAAACAGCCATAACGCCCAGAAGGATACCTACAATTACAATCGGGTTCATCAGGTGTATATTATAATGATGAACAAAGTCTATAAATCCGGCATCAATAGCAGGAACGCCGTTGATAAGCTCATTAGGCCTTTCCAGGAATATCACAAACATCATTTTTACTTCTTCAAAGTAAGAGGCCAGTAGAGCCAGTGCTGTTAATGCTGCACTTCCGATGGCAAATCCTTTTCCTGTTGCAGCAGTTGTATTTCCTAAAGCATCTAATGCATCAGTACGGCTGCGTACTTCTTCTCCAAGTCCGCACATTTCAGCATTTCCACCTGCGTTATCGGCAATTGGCCCGTAAGCATCAGTTGCAAGAGTAATACCCAGTGTTGAAAGTAAGCCCACAGCTGCAATGCCAATTCCGTATAAACCAAAGTTGAGAGATGCGGTAGAAAAGTCAAACCCTGTAGCAAAAGAATAAGCTAAAGTAATAGCTACAACTATTATTCCAAGAGGAACAGCAGCAGAGATCAGGCCTGTTCCAACGCCGCTGATTATTACAGTTGCCGGCCCTGTAGTACTGGATTTTGCTATTTTTCTTGTAGGCTTGTATGCAGAGGCTGTAAAGTATTCAGTTGATTGCCCTATTCCAATACCTGCAAGTAGTCCAATAACGATAGCACCCCAAATACCAATATAATTTGGTAAATCTAAAAAGTACAAAATACCCAAAGACACAACAATGATTAATGCAGCACTTACATTTACTCCAAAACCCAAAGATTTAAGAAGTTGCTTTTGAGTTGCACCTTCTTTGGTTCTAACAAGAAATACACCTAATATAGATAATAAAGTTCCTGCTGCTGCAATAAGCATAGGAGCTATAACAGCATTTGTTTGAAATTCTAAATATTCGGGAGCCATAAAAGCGGCAGCACCAAGAAGAGCTGTTGCCAGAATTGAAGCACAGAACGACTCAAAAAGGTCGGCACCCATACCTGCAACATCACCAACATTATCACCAACATTATCGGCAATAGTGGCCGGGTTTCGGGGGTCATCTTCGGGAATATTTGATTCCACTTTTCCTA
>PWND01000123.1 GCA_003557965.1 Bacteroidales bacterium
TGTACAAGCGTATGCTGTAAACGATGAAGGTGAGGCACTGGGTGATGAACTATCTTTCGAAACACTGGCGGCTATTCCAATAGTTGAAACCCTGGATGCTGAAGAAATTGAGCCTTATTCAGCACGATTAGGAGGTGAAATTACTGATGATGGTGGATCAGAAATTACGCAAAGAGGTATATACTTTGGAGATGAAGAAAATACAGAAGAGACCGGTGCCACAATAAATATGGGAGACGGTGACGGCATCTTTTCTGATATAATTGACGGCCTTGAACCCGGAGCCACATACTATTTCAGGGCTTTTGCCTTCAACGAAGCAGGAGAGGCTTTAGGGCAGGAAAAATCATTTTCAACGCCCCCGGTAATACCAGAAGTAGAAACCCTGGAAGCCTCTGATATTCTTCATAACTCTGCAACTGTTGGCGGGATAGTTACTTATGACGGCGGTACTACCATAACAACTGCAGGGATATATTTTCATACTTCTGATAATCCTTTGGATGATGGCTCACAGCTTACAATCGCTATTGAAAATGATATTTTCGAAGATGTTTTAAGCGGACTTACACCTGCTACAACATATTACCTGGTAGCATTTGCTACTAATACAGCCGGAACAGGATATGGGGAAATGGTTACATTTACAACTGAGCCTTATATCCCAATAGTAGAAACTCATGATGCTAGTGAAATAACTGCAAATACCGCTGAAATACACGGAGAAGTATTATCGGCACAGGGCGCTGATGTGGTTGAGCGTGGTTTTTATTGGGGCACTACCCCCTACCCTGCTGATGAAGGTGAAAAAGCAGAATCCGGTGATGACATTGGTAGTTTTTCTTATAACCTCGATAATCTTGATGCAAACACACTTTATTATTTTCAGGCGTATGCTGTTAATAATGAAGGAACAGGATATGGGGATATAAATAGTTTTTATACCGAGCTTGCCGACCAGGAAGCTTGGGTGCCAAATGCTTTCAGGCCTGAGAGCAGCATACCCGAAAACAGAGTTTTTATGCCTGTGTTTCAGTTTGAACCAACAAGATATACAATGGAAATTTACAACCGATGGGGTGCCCGGGTTTTTTCCACAAATGACTTTAGTATTGCATGGGATGGTACTTCCGTTAGTGGCAAAGCACCTGCCGGTGCCTACAAGTACAGAATAATATATGTTGATGAAAAGGGAGTTGAAAATGTTCTGACAGGAGTAGTTAACCTGGTAAGGTAATCTTTATAAGAACTTCCTTACAAATTCCTCAATCTGCTTGTTCAGTTCCTCAATATTTCCATCATTCATAACTTTAAAATCAGCAAGTTTAATGCAAGCAGATAAGTTTTGCTTGTTAGGGTCTGTGGCTGCTATTTCCCGCCTTTCATCAGAAAGAAAAGTTTCGTAGCTAATATTATCCGTTTCCGACTTCCTTTTTTTTATCCGGTTATACCTGGTTTCCAGGCTTGCATCAACAGCTAAAAGGATAAAGTCAGATTTTTTTCTTAACAACTCAACTTCGCCGGGTGTCCTGATACTTTCTATTACACAATTTTCTTTACTATCCAAAGCCTTATTATACAACACTTCAACAAGATATGCCGGAGAATTGCCTTTACGAAGCTCGTTGGCAATTTGGGTGAGAGAGTCCCTGTTTACCTCTAACCCTTTCTCATTAAGTTTTTCAATTAAAAGGCTTCGCACCGAATAATGTGTAAAACCCTTCTTTTTTACCAGGTAATCAACAACAGTGCCTTTGCCTGCTCCTAATGTTCCGGTTATTCCTATTATTTTCATCTTTACATACTATAGTTAATAATTTGTTTTATAACAAAACTATTTTCTCAGACTACTAATTTTTCTTTTTGTAAGCATAATAATCTGGTACATACATGGAACAATAACCAGTGTTAAGAAAGTTGCCACAGTAAGCCCGAAAATAATTGTCCATGCCATAGGACTCCAGAATGCAGCATTATCACCACCAAAGTATATTTGAGGGTTAAAATCTCTAAGCAGGCCAATAAAATCAATATTTAAGCCAATAGCAAGAGGGAACAAGCCAAGTACTGTTGTGATTGCTGTAAGAATTACAGGCCTGAACCTGGTTTTCCCGGCTTCTTTTACACACTCCAAAGATTCTGACGGGCTAAGATTATTATCTTCGGGAATATTCATCTCAACTTTCTTTTTTACATGTAAAAAGTCTGTATAATCAATCAATACAATAGCATTGTTTACAACAACACCAACAAGGCTAATAATTCCCACACCTGTCATAATGATAGCAAAATCCATATTAAACAATCCAAGTCCAAAAAAGACTCCACCTGTGCTAAAAATAACACTCATTATTATAATTACCGGCTTAATAACAGAGTTGAACTGTGTAACAAGAATCAAAGCAATTAAAGAAAGAGCAATCATCAATGCCTGAATTAAGAAAATCATTGAATCTTGCTGTTCTTGCTGTTCGCCGGTAAACTCATATTGATATCCATCAGGTAAATCAATATTTTCCAAAACATCAGATATCTGCTGATTAATTCTGTTTGCATTATATCCCGGCAAGATATTAGAGTAAAGAGTAATAACCCTGTTCATGTCAATTCTATTAATTGAGCCGTATGTTTTGCTGTACTCATAATATGCAACAGCCGAAACAGGCACCTGCATAATACTTCCTGTAGAGGGATTCCTGAAAGTTATAAGCTGGTTCATTAATGAGCCCATATTATTTCTGTACTCTTCCTGAAGCCTCATTTGTATAGGAATTTCGTCTTCCCCAAATTTATATGTTGATACCTCAAGCCCAAATAAAGCAGTACGCAAAGTGTTTGCAATAATAAAGGTAGATAAGCCGTACCGCCTGGCATTCTCCCTGTCAATACGCACCAATATTTCGGGTTTGTCGGTATCAAGGTCCATTCGTAAACCTTCAATTCCTTCTATACCGGCATTATTAATTCGTGTTCTTATATCTTCAGTTAAAGCTATAAGCTGATCAAATTCTCTTCCGCTTACTTCAATATTAATAGGCCTTCCACTAGGCGGGCCTACATTGTTCTTTTCAATAGTAAATGTCATGCCGGGATAATTCCCTGACAATTTATCACTTATTTCTGACATAATATTGCTGGTGCTAACCCCACCACGTTCGTCATAATCAACAAAAGTTATTGTAATTCTGCCTCTGTGTGGTGTTTCACCGGCGCTAAACTCCATTTCACCAACTGCACCTCTACCTATGGTAGTATGGATAGACTTTACTATCTGCATATTTGGCTTTAACAGCTCCTTTATTTTATCTTCAACAACTACAATACGTGCATCAGTTTCTTTAATATCAGTACCTAAAGGCATTTCAACCATAACATTAATAAACTGTGGTTCATTATCAGGAAAAAACAAAATATTAGGGCTTCTGGCGAAAAAAAGCATAGTTGATAAAAACAAGAATATTAATGTGCCAAAAACAAACAGGTATGGATTTTTACCTTTTAAAGCATAATTTAACGTACGAGAATACAGCTTTTCATTAAAAGGCAGTAGCTTTTCTCTAAACCACTTTGACAGTGGAGTAAAAAGGTAGGCTGCAGCAATAGTTATTACAATTCCAAGTAATATAAGATTAGCTATAAAAGGCATTTTCAATAAATGAAACAACCCGCTGATTATCAGTAAAACAAATGAAACAATAACTATCCTGGTATTTCTTTTCTTTGCTTTATACTTATTATCATGTTCAGCTTCATTTTTCTTTTCTTTATTTCTAAAAAAAGTATATGAAAAAACCGGTATAATTATTAAGGCAACAAACAGAGATGAACTTAGTACAATAATAAGTGTAATCGGCATATATTTCATAAACTCGCCCACAATTCCATCCCATAAAGCCAGTGGGAAAAAGGCTGATAAAGTGGTAGCAGTGGATGTAATAACAGGCATGGCAATTTCGCCAATTGCTCTTTTTGCAGCTTCAAAAACAGGATAGCCTTTTTCAATAAATCTAAATATATTATCAACAGCAACAATTGCATTATCAACCAATAAACCCAGTGCAAGAATAATTGAAAACAAAACAATCATATTTATTTGTGTATCAGTTATTCCCAAAACCATAAAGGAGGTAAAAATAGATAATGGGATGGCCAAGCCAACAAATAAGGCATTTTTAATCCCCAAAAACAAGTAGAGAATTAATACTATAAGCAATACGGCAAGGATAATGCTGTTTTCAAGGCTTGTTAATTGCTCACGTATTCCTTCCGACTGATCGTTTGTTAATGTTATATTCAGGTCAGGAGGAATAGCACCAGTTTTTTTTGAATCATCTAAAAAAGCTAAAATCTTATTAATTGCAGATATCAAATTTTCTCCTGATTTTTTTATTACCTGCAAGGTAACCACAGCCTGATCATCAAGCCGTGAAATACTCATTGGGTCAGCGTATGTAAATACAACATCTGCAACATCCTTAAGATAAACCACATTGCCAAATTCGTGCTTAACAATTATGTTTTCTATTTGGCTAACATCAGTAAATTCTCCTACACTTCGAACTGCCCACCTGGTATTATCATCAAATAAAATTGAGCCTCCTGATATTGAAATGTTTTCCATTCTAATGGCATTTTCAATTTCTGAAAAGCTTAATTCATTTGCATTTAGCTTTATTGGGTTTACATTTATCTGAACTTCCCTCTCTTCAATACCGGTAATTTCAACCCTCGACACTTCAGATATTGCGTCAATATTTTCTTCCATATAATCAGCAAATCCTCTCAGCTCGCTTATGCTATAGTCACCAGAGATATTAATATTTAAAACGGGAAACTCTGAAAAGTCAATTTCCATTACCATTGGATCTAACTGCAAATCAGCCGGCAACTCGGATTTAGCTCTATCAACAGCATCTTTAACATCTTGATGGGCTGTTTTGACATCAACACCTGTTTCAAACTCCACAAAGATATCAGAGTTATCCTGGGATGATGTAGATGAAAGTTTTGATACATCATTTAAGTTATTAATTTCATTTTCAAGAGGCCTGGTTACCAGGTTTTCCATATCTACCGGAGAATTACCCGGATATATTGTTTTTACCATAATTGTTGGCAAAACAACATCAGGAAACAACTCTTTAGGCAGAATTCTATATGAGAAAATCCCAAAAACCGCAAGAATAAACGTTAGCAAAAAAATTGTGTTTTTGTTTTTTAATGCAAAAGTGGCCGGCTTAAATTCCCTTAAATGCTCGCTCTTTTCTTTTTCTGACATATTATTGCTTTTTCTTTAAAAAAGTTAGTTTTAATTTTTTACTGATATTAAAGCACCTTCATTAACCAGGTTATGTCCGTCAATAATTAAAAAATCACCTTTGTCTAAACCGGACTCTATCATGGTTTTTCCTTCTCCATCAAGGCCTCTCTTAATATATGCCTTTTTCACCCTTTTTAAATCATCATCAGATTCAACAATGTAAACAAACTGGCCTTTAATATCTTGCTTTATCAAAAATGAAGGAATTGTCACAGCATCATCTTTTGAAAAAACATTAAGCCCGACAATTGCAGTCATGTTAGGCTTAATTTTTTCATCAATATTGTCAACAATTAACTGAACCCTAAATGTCCTGTTTTCCGGATTAATCGAGTTACTTATCCTGAAAATTTCAACACTCTCATTATAATCAGGATATGCCGGAAACCCTAGTGTAACTTTATCATCCCTACTTACTGCCGGCAAATACCTTTCAGATACATCAATATTGATGTATAGTTTACCCAGATCAATAATGTGAATCATAGGATTGCCTGGTGTTGCCAGCTCTCCCTGCTTTTGAAAAACTTTTTCAACTATTCCCGAAAACGGAGCTCTGATAACTGACATGTTTAGTTGCGACTCCAGGGTTTCTAACCTTGAAACCTGGCTTCTATAGTTATTTTTTGACTGCAGGTATTGCACTTCACTTCCTATTTCTTTTTCCCATAACCTTTTTTGACGCTGATACATGGTTTCAGCCAGCTCTAATGCCGTTTTAACCTCCTTAATGTTGTTTTCAATTACTTCCGAGTTTAGCCTTGCAATAATCTGTCCTTTTTCAACCCTGTCTCCTTCTTTTACATTAAAGCTTTTTATATGCCCGTTAATTTCCGGTGATATAACAGCTTCATTAACAGCTTCAACATTTCCGTTCAGCTTAACATAGCGCTCAAACCTGCCGTAATCTATTTCAGATACAGTAACGGGAGTTAACCTCTGGCTTTTTGAAACCTCCCCCATTTTTGAAAGTTCGTTTTCAAGCTCATTAATTTTTTTAGTCAGCTCATTAATCTGCTCATTATATTCTGATATCTGGTTGCGAATATTTTCCGCACTTCTGTCCTCCTCTTCACTGCAGGAAATATTCATAAAGATTAATGCTATGGCGATAAGTGCCTTAATTGAATAATTCGAAATTATGTTCATTTGCTTTTGCTTTTTAATGACTTATTTTTTCAAGTAAATATTGTAATTCAAATGTAATCATGCATTTATTTTGCTTTATCAATTCTAAATGCATTAAAGTTTGTTACACAATTTTTTTCTCTATTCATTATACAACAAATCAATTGCATTATATTGTTCCCATTGCTTTATCTAACTGGCTCTTAGCATTTAGAAGTTCAAAAACCGACTGCAAATAATTCGATTGTGTTTCCAGTACCTGGTCGTTTGCCTGTGTTAATTCGAGGCTTGATGCCAAGCCTTCATTATGCATAATGACAGTTTTTTCAAAAATCTTTTCAGCAAGCTTTAAGTTATCCTTATCGTTTTGATATTTTTCAAGAGCATTATTAAACCTGGCTTTAGCTTCCTGAATTTGCAATTCTACAGATTGGGCAGTCAGGCGTGTTGCGATTTGGGCTCTATCAAGTTCCAGCCTCGCTTGTTGCACCCTGGCACTACGCATACCCGATGAAAAAATCGGAATATTAATATTTATCCCAAAGAAAGTTGTTGGGAACCATGATTCATCAGGGTCAAGAAAAGAGAATTCATTTCGCATTGCAGATTCCTGGTATACATAGTTTCCTGAAATGTTAGGATAAAAAGCTGTTCGCTCCCTTTTTAGATTCATCTCCTGCATAGCTTCCATTGACTGCATTATTTGATAATCAATATGATTATCAATATTAAAGCTATTTACTCGTAATATTTCGAGTGTTAAACTGTTTAGTAACTCCTCAAGCTTATCAGAAAGCTCAAGGTTCTTTTCCAAATCCATCCCAATTTGAAACTTCAGCAAGTTATCAGTCAGTACTTTCTGCCTTTCAAAGTTTGAGAGTGTATTTTTTAGCCTGGAAACTGCTAATTGTAATTGATCTTTATTTATTTGGTCAGTAAATCCTGCATCATACATTGCTTTTGTTTCCAGAAGCATACTATTCATATTGTCAATGTTTTCTTTAATTATACGAATGTTTTCCCTAGTTACCAAAGCAAGGAAATAAGTTTGAGATACGTCGGCAATTACCTCAAGCTTTGTTTTCTTTACATTTTTATTAGCAACCTCCCTGAAAATTTTTGCGGCTTTAAGCCCCACGAAGTAAGAGCCATCAAAAATTAACTGATTAATATTCAGGCTTGCGGATAAATTTTGTTCGGTACCAAATTGGATTTCAGCAAATTCTCCGGGTTGTCCTCCGAAAAATTCTGCGGGTACTAAGCTGGTAGGAATTTCAAAATAATATTGATACCCGGCAGAAGCATTTACCTGTGGCAAGCCAATAGCCCTGGTCTCAGCAATTTGCCTTTCGGCAATTTTTGCATCAATACGGGCATCCTGCATGGAAGCATTATGAGCTATTGCATACTCATGGGCATTCTCCAGGCTAAGAATTATCTTTTGGTTTGCTTCATAATAATTATCATTGCTTTTTGACGTTAATACCAGCAACATTAACAAAGGCAATATTGAAAAATTTTTACTCATAAATTTGTTTTTATATTAGTTAGTTAATGTTTTCCTTTAGTTTATTATTAAGATATTTTATGCCTTCCTGATTAGCTATTCCCCTGATGTGATAAACGAATAAAGTTTGAAAAAGCTCCTCTTTAGAATATTGTTCCAATTTAGAATACTCTCCGCTTGAAAACATCTCCATCATATCAACATAAATATTTGCAATTATTTCGTAGTTTAAGTCTTTAAGATAAATCCCTTGTTGAATACCTTTCTGAATGTTCTCCATTATTTTTGTAAAAACATGTTCTCTTTTAAACTTTATCAGCTTTTCCCATGCCTTGGGGTAGTACCTCTGAAGATCGTAAGAAAATGCAGGATTCATTTGATTTAAATGGCCAGATATGTACTTACTCATAAGAAGCAGGTGGTCAATTGCATTTAAAGATTTATCATCAAGCATTTCCCTGATACCGGAGTGTTGTCGGTTAATATGGTAATCTATAACTTGATAAACAACATCCTCTTTATCTTTAAAGTGTTGATAAATTGTTTTTTTACTAAGGCCTAGTTCTTTAGCCAGGTCATCCATAGTAATGCTTTTAATTCCAAACCTAAAGTAAATACCTGTAATTTTATCAATTAAATTCTCTGTTTCCATTGGATAGAAAAATGTATAATGTATAGTTGCCGAATAAACAGGTCTTGTTTATTCTTTGTTCATTTATTTTAAACAAAACATATGCTAACTAAAAAACAAAGATAAAGAAAAAAGAAACTCCGGAAACTTTTTTTATAAAAAAAGTTTCCGGAGTTTAGAAAGAATTTTAAAAATTGGGTATGTTATTCAATTTCTATCTCTATCCATTCAGAACGGTCGGGGTCTTCAGGTATTTTCCATTTTACAGGAGGGTCTTTTTCCAGTTTTTCCAACAAAACTTTTACAGCTTTTTCCAGAGAGGGATCTTCACCTCTTGCAACTTTATGTGGCATATCAACAACTTCAATATCAGGATAAATTCCAACGCCTTCAATTATCCACTCACCTTTTTCATTGTAAATTCCAAATCTTGGCACACCAATATATCCACCATCAACAAGTCCGGCATTTCTTGTCATTCCAACAAGCCCACCCCATGTTCTGGTACCAATGATAGTACCAAGTTCAAGTTTACGGAAGAAGTATGGCAATGCATCGCCGCCAGAAGAAGCAAATTGATTTATAAGCATTACTTTAGGCCCATCGTGTGCAACTGCTGGTGTTCTCATTGGTTCAAGGCCATGACGATGCCAGTATGCTAATGTTTGCCTGTCAAGCATATCAATCATCCTGTCAGGAATAAAGCCACCACCATTAAATCTGTCATCAAAAATAAGTGCTTCCTTATCGTGATAAGCATACATTCCTCTATGCAGCTCTCTGTTGCCATCCATTGCAGTATTTGGAAGGTGGATGTATCCTATTCTGCCGTCAGAAAGCTCTTCTACCATTTCCCGGCGAGTAGTAATCCAGTCAAAATAAAACAGTTCAATTTCACTGGCTATTGGATGAATAATGTAAGTGCGGGCATTTCTGCTATCCGGCCTGTTATTAACAGTAATCCTGGTTGCAACATCTGCCCTGTTTTCAAGAAATTTATAAGGATTGTCATCAGTTGTAATGTTATTTCCTTCAATGCTTATTAAATAATCTCCTTCATTTATATTAATTCCCTGCATAGTAAGTGGTGAAACCCTGTCAGGATTCCAGTTTTCGCCCTGGTATATTTTGTTAATTATATAGCGATTGTTATTGTAATCAGGTTTAAGTTCCGCTCCAAGTAAACCGGTCTCAATTCTATCAACCCTTTCAAAATCACCATAATCAACATAAGCGTGGCCTGTATTTGTTTCTGCTATCATTTCGCCAAAAATATAATCAAGGTCAAACCTATGGTTTATAGATGGTAATAATTTAGAATATCTTTCATAGAATTCATCCCAGTCAACATTATGTAAATTTCCCACATAAAAGAAATCTCTGTAAATTCTCCATCCATCTTTAAATATTTGCTGCCATTCTTTGCGTGGATAAATTTTCATTTTCAGGTTATCAAGGTTTAGCAAGTTTTGTGAAGCATCTTGTCCGGGACTAAGTGCTGCTACACCGTAATCATCCCGGTAAGCATAAACAAAACTGCTTCCATCAGCAGAAACAACGCCTCTTGATATTCCCGACATGATAGTTTCCTGCTTTTCTTCAGGTATATTAAACCTGTTCATACCGCTATTGCTGAAAAACACTATTCCATCATCAATTGCCTGCAACCCCCAGTAATTTCCGGAAGACACCGGAAAGGCAACTATTCGGTTATTAGCACCTTCTTTTTGTATTACAACATTATCAGATGCGTCAGCATTATTGTTGTTTCCTCCACCTTCTTCATCTTCTTTTGGTTTAAAAAGGCGTGGGGCTTTATCAGTAAGAGGCAAAGCATATATCCTTGTGGCATTATTATACAAATAGTCAAACTCAAAAGAAGAAAAAGCAAGGTTAAAATCCCTGTCTGACAAGAAGAATATATAGTTGCCATCTTTAGAAAACACAGGGCTTCTATCGCTAAAAGTATAATCCGTTAACTGTAATTTACTTTCATTTTCAATATTATAAACCCATATTGAACTTTGGTCGTTAGAATTTTCCTTAGTATATGTAATCCACTTTGAATCAGGTGAAAAGCTATAATCAAGTATTTCGCTTGCAACAGCCCTGTCAACAACAGTATGATTTTTTGAATCAATATCAATTAGTTGTAAATTCATTGACCTGTCAAAGAAAGCAAGGTACTTGCTATTCGGCGACCATTCAACGGAATATTTCCAGCCTTTGGAGTTTTGGGTAAGCTGTATTGGGTTTGCACCATCTTTATTTTCAAGAATATATACTTCATACTCACCTGTGGCATCTGAGTGATAAGCAATCCATTTTCCATCCGGTGACCACTCAGGGTAAACTTCGCGTACACCCTGGGTGTTTGTTAAGTTTCTAATAGTTCCTTCATTAGCCGGAACAGAGAATACATCACCCCTTGCGTCAAGTAATACTCTTTTTCCAGATGGAGAGATAGAGAAGCTGTGAACAAATTCTTTCACATTTTTATAATAAGGCAGTGTGTTGGGAAAGTCATAATGAATACTTACAATAACTCTTTCACTTTCTCCAGTTTCAAGGTCAAGTTTATACAAGTGTCCTCCACTTTCATAAGCTAATTGCCCATTGGAACCACTTGGCCACATTACGTCAAAGTCATCATGAAATGTCAGCTGTTCAACTTCTTTAGTATTTGTGTCATAGCTATAAATATTGAGCCATAAATCACGGTCGCTGGCAAAAAATATTTTGTCACCATACCAGACCGGGATATGATCAGTGCCTTTAAAGTCAGTAATTTGCTCTGAGTATTCTTTTTCGAAGTCATAAATCCAAATATTTGAAGCTCTGCCGCCTTTATATCTTTTCCAGGTTCTGAACTCTCTGTCAATGTATGCAAAAGCCATTTTGTTTCCATCCGGCGAAAGTGTTCCGAAGCCACCGTGCGGGACAGGCAAAGGCTTTTCTAAGCCGCCGTTTATATCAACTAAAAAGTACTTACCCATTCTGTCGCCATAAGGTGTTCTGTTTGATCTAAAAAGAATTTTTTTACTGTCGGGCGTCCAGCCTAAAACAACATTATCAAACCCTCCACGCGGAGGCATTTCACCAACGTCATTATAATATGTTAGTTGCTTTGGAGTGCCACCTTTTGATGGCATCACGTAAACCTGCCTACTTCCACTGTACTCTGCAGAAAAAGCAATCCACCTGCCGTCAGGTGAAATTTTCGGAAATAGTTCCAGCCCTTTGTGAGATGTAAGTTTTTTAGCATCACCACCATCAGCACTAACTGACCATATATTTCCGGCATAAACAAATACAATTTGATCACCATTTATATCCGGAAAACGAATAAGCCTGATATCTTCTTTGGCCTGCAAATCAGGCATAATTAATAAAGCTACTAATAATAGCAAAACTTTTGATAATGTGTTTTTCATCTGAATAAATTTTGTTTAACTCTGTTATTTATAGCCAGGAAAAAAATGCCATGAATTTTATTAATTTTCTGTAAAATTATTAGCTGTTTTCCCAGGTTAAAAAAATTTTTTAATGTTTATTAAACACCAAAATTAATAAAATGTTAAAAACACCATGTGATTAAGAGCCATTTTAACCTTAATTATTATTTTTTTCGCCTGTTTCATCTATGTAAGTTAGTGTTATCAAATTGAATATTAGTATTATGCGTATTCATGTATTCAATTTAAAGCGCTATTATCCCGATGGAACCCTAATGTTTACACATGCACTTTTGTATATTTTTAGTAGATGAGAGGTTCATCATGCTATCTTGCTTATTTTTGCAAATAAAAAGCATAAATGAACTACTACCGGTTATTTATTTTAAATTCCAGAATATTATTATTTGGTTTTGCATTAGTGTTTTTTTGCAATTTCGGGCAAACATTTCTGCTTTCTTTTTACATACCGTCATTTTTAGAAACTTTTGAGCTTTCGCGATCACAGTATAGCTTGTTGTACGCATTAGCAACGATGGCAAGTGCTGTTACAATTATATTTGCAGGCAGGCTAATAGATAAAATTAGTTTAAAGAAATTCACTCTTTTTATTATTGCAGGTATAATTACGGCAAACTTAACAGCAGCATTATCAGTAAATATTGCAATGTTATTCATCAGTATATTTATGTTACGCTTTTTTGGGCAGGGAATGCTCAGCCATACTTCAATGACAACTATGGGAAGATATTTTCACCATGCTAGGGGTAAAGCTTTAAGCATTGCATACTTGGGTTTTCCGTTAGGTGAAGCGATTTTACCAATTACTGTTTTAAGTTTAATAATGGCTTTTGGCTGGCGTGAGACTTTTTCGTTTACTGCTGTTTTTATATTAATTGTTCTTCTTCCATTTGCCATATATGCATTAAATAAGTTTAAACCTTCAGATATAATAGAAGAAAAACCAAAAGCCACAACAAACGAAAAGGATTTCGAAAAAAACGCCGTTTTTCAAAAACCTGTTACACAAATGCAGGTATTGAAAAGCAAGTATTTTTTATTGTTCGCACCAACAGTGATGCTGTCCGGGTTTACTCTCACAACTTTATTTTTCTTCCAGATATTTATAGCAGAGTATAAGGGTTGGCCGGCCGAGCTTATGGCCGGGGGCATTACCGGTTATGCCATCACATCATTGACATTTTCCATATTAGCAGGGCCAATGATTGATCGTTTCTCCGCACGCAAGTTATTCCCTTTTATACTTATTCCTATGGCTGTAGGAATAAGCATATTAAATCTTTTCCATCACCCGCTTACGCCATTTATTTTCTGGATTTTCACAGGCATGACTGCAGGAATACATAGTCCTGTTATAAATGCACTATATGCAGAAGTATTTGGGACTAAAAGCCTTGGGGCTGTCAGAAGTTTATTTACTTTCGTAATGGTTGTAAGCACTGCATTAGGGCCTGTAGTTTACAGCTTTTTTCTCGACAAAAACTTCACCTTTAACGACATCCACTGGGGTATAGTTGCAGTTATAGTTTTTATTTCTTCAACTTTGTTATTATCAGGAAAACTAAAAAAGTAATTAGATATCTGTTTTTTCAAGCCTTTTAAATCCTTCACCCATAATCTCAGATGCATCTATTACAGTTAAAAATGCTTTAGGGTCAACCTGGTGTATATAATCCTGGAGAATAGGAAGTTCACGCCTTGTTACATTAACAAAAAGAATTTTTTTATCTTCGCCTTTGTACATGCCTTTCCCTTCAAGCATTGTTCCACCCCTGTCAAGGTCGAAAAGGATTTTTTCACTTATTTCTTTATGCTTTTCAGAAATGATAAACACTGTTTTTTCAAAACTCATACCCTCAATAACACCATCAATAACTTTTCCTGTAATATAAATAGTAAGCCATGAGTAAAGCGGGATAGCCCAATCCTGGAATACAGCTAAACCAAGTAATACAATAATAGCATCAGCAATCATCAGAGATTGTCCCAGCGGAATACGCGTATATTTACTAATTATCATTGCTACAATGCTGGTACCTCCTGATGTAGCCCGGGCTTTAAATATCAAGCCTAAGCCCAGCCCAATCAATACACCTCCAAAAATAGACGATAATAATACATCATTTTCAACTAATGGCTCCATTCCCCATAACAGGGTAATCCCATCAATAAAAGCCGAGGCCAGTATGAAGCCCACTACGGTTTTAACACCGAAACGAGGGCCAAGAACTTTTATTCCAATAATTAATAATGGGATATTCAAAGCCAGTCCTGTAAGGCCAACAGGAATGCCAAATATGTGGTAAAGAATAATCCCTATTCCATAAACACCTCCGGGAATAATCTTATACGGTGCAATAAATAATACATACCCTGCGGATAATATAAAGGCACCAATAATTATCATCAGATATGATATGCACCATCTGCGGGAAAACACTTTCTCTTTATTACCAAAAGTCATAACAAATAATTTTTTTAAATAAATACTTAATGATAAAATACTTATAGTAAGCTATTTAATCAATTCTTTAAATTTTTGAAGCGGCAAATTTAACATGTTTTTTTGACCTAAAAAAAATAAATAATTCCAATACCTGAAAAACTGATGAAAATCTTTAATTTTGCCAATTAATAAATTAACTCACCACGAATCATGGATGTTAAGATAAAAACGGCATTAATATCATTATTTCATAAAGAACCGGCAAGGTTACTTATCAAGGAACTGCATGATAAAGGGGTAAAGTTATATTCAACAGGAGGCACCCTCAACTATATAAAAGAAATTGGATGCGAGGCTGAAGCTATAGAAAGCTTAACTGAATATCCAAGTATTTTGGGAGGCAGGGTAAAGACTCTTCACCCTAAGGTTTTTGGAGGGATACTGGCAAGGAGTGATAATACCGGAGACCAGCAACAGCTAAAAGAATATGATATTCCGGTTTTTGACATGGTGGTTGTTGATTTATACCCATTTGAAGATACGGTTAGCAGCAATGCAAGCAATGATGAAGTCATAGAAAAAATTGATATTGGCGGCATATCATTAATCAGGGCAGCAGCAAAAAACTACAAGAATGTATTAATTGTTCCATCCAGGGAGTATTATGATTTAGCAGTTGATATTGTAAAAAAACAAGATGCTGCCAGTAGTATTGACCAAAGAAAACTTTTTGCATCTTATGCCTTTAATGTGTCATCGCACTATGACACAATGATTTTTTCATACTTTGATGATGGCAATGAGCTTACTTGCTTTAAAAAAAGTTTGCAAAGTTCGAAAACCTTGCGTTATGGAGAAAATCCACACCAGTGGGGTAAGTTTTTTGGTAATTATAATGAACTTTTTAACCAGCTTAATGGTAAAGAATTATCATATAATAACATTCTCGACATAGATGCGGGGTTAAATTTAATAAGCGAGTTTAACAAACCTTCATTTGCTATATTAAAGCACAATAATGCCTGCGGGATGGCTTCAAGAGACAGTATAGAAGAGGCATATAGGGCTGCTTTGTCATCTGACCCGGTTTCTGCATTTGGTGGAATTTTAATTTCTAATCGCAACATTAGCAAAGAAAATGCGTATCAAATTACGAAACTGTTCTTTGAAGTTATTGTTGCGCCTGCTTTTGATAAAGAAGCTTTAGAAGTACTATCTGAAAAGAAAAACAGGATAATTTTAGAATTAAAAGAGCATAAACTGCCGGCAACATTTTTCAGAAGTGCTTTAAACGGGGTTTTGGTTCAAATGAGAGATGATGTAATGACAGAGCCAAATGATTGGCAGTATGTTACAAAAAACAAGCCGGACAGCAGGCAGGCATCTGATTTGTTGTTTGCCAACAAATTGGTAAAACATACAAAATCAAATGCTATAGTTTTAGCAAAAGACAATACGTTATTAGGAAGTGGTACCGGGCAAACCTCACGCGTTGATGCTTTACAACATGCTATCAATAAGGCGAAAGAGCACGGGCATAGTTTGGAAGGTGCAGTAATGGCTTCAGATGCTTTCTTTCCTTTCCCTGATTGTGTTGAAATAGCTCATAAAGCAGGAATAAAAGCGGTGATTCAGCCAGGCGGGTCAAAGAAAGATAATGAATCAATAGAATATTGCAATGCAAACAACATGGCAATGGTATTTACCGGCAAAAGACATTTTAAACATTAATTATTAATTAAATACAGATAAAAATATGGGCCTTTTTTCATTTTTAACGAAAGAACTTGCAATTGATTTAGGAACGGCAAACACAATAATTATCCACAATGATAAAATAGTAGTAGAAGAGCCATCTATAGTAGCACTGGAAAGATCCAGCGGCAAGGTTATCGCTATAGGCAAGCAAGCTATGCTAATGCATGGCAAAACACATGAAAACATTAAAACTCTAAGGCCTTTGAGGGATGGCGTAATTGCCGATTTTCAGGCAGCAGAATCAATGATCAGGGCATTGATAAAAATGACAGATACTAAAAAGCCACTATTTCCCCCATCACTAAAAATGGTAATTTGCATACCCTCGGGAATTACAGAAGTAGAAGAAAGAGCAGTAAGAGACTCCTGCGAACAAGCCGGCGCAAAAGAAGTCAGGCTGATTCATGAACCAATGGCTGCAGCAATAGGTATTGGCATTGATGTAACTGAGCCAACAGGGAATATCGTTATTGATATTGGTGGCGGAACTTCAGAAATTGCTGTGATTGCTTTGGGTGGAATAGTCTGTAATAAGTCAATCAGAATAGCCGGTGACGACTTTAATAGTGATATTGAAGAGTATATGCGCAAACAGCATAATATTTTAATTGGAGAAAGATCTGCCGAAAAAATCAAAATCGAAGTTGGTGCTGCAATGACAGAAATTGATAATCCTCCGGATGATATCGCTGTTCATGGTAGAGATATGATGACTGGAATACCGAAAGAGATAATTGTTAATTACTCTGAAATTGCCCAGGCACTTGATAAATCAATAACAAAAATAGAAGCAGCAGTTTTAAATGCTCTTGAAATGACTCCACCTGAATTAGCTGCTGATATATACAGAACCGGTATTTATATGGCAGGCGGTGGTGCATTGCTTAGAGGCTTTGATAAAAGAATTGCTCTGAAAACAAAACTGCCTGTACACCTGGCAGAAGACCCATTAAGAGCAGTAGCAAGAGGAACAGGCATAGCTCTGAAAAATTTCGACAAGTTCCCTTTCCTCATAAAATAACAGAGATAAAGAAATTAATTATATATGCGCAATATTATTAACTTTATAAAAAGACAGCATTTCTTTTTTCTGTTTTTGTTGTTACAGATTATTGCGTTTATTTTAATCTTTCAAAACCATAATTATCAAAGATCATTTTTTGTTAACTCTGCGAATAATTTTGCTGGAAGCATATACCAGTCATATTCAGGCATGACTGAGTATCTTAGGCTAAAACAAATTAATGAGCAACTGGCAGAGGAAATAAACAATTTACGGCATTATACCGAAAATTCCTTTCTTGTAAACGACAAACATGTGTTTACTCATCACGACACTTTATATAAAAGGCAATTTCTTTATATAAATGCAAAGGTTATTAATAATTCGGTTTTTAACAGAAGTAATTATATAACCTTAAATAAAGGCAGGGCTCATGGTGTAAAACCGGACATGGGCATTATTACAAATAATGGTATAGTTGGGATAATTACAAATGTTAGCGAAAATTTTTCCTCTGCAATGAGTTTTTTACATGCGGGCGTAAAAATTTCTGCAAGACATAAAAACTCACGACATCTTGGTACGCTGCAGTGGGATGGCTACAATTACAGAAAAGCAACAATGCTTTACATCCCGCCTCATGTAAGCCTTAATAAAGGTGACACAATAGTTAGCAGTGGATATTCACTTATTTTTCCTGAAAACATCCCTATCGGGACTATTTCAGACTACCATATATCTAAGGGAGAGAACTTCTATTCGGTAAGTATAGATCTTTTCCTTGATTATAATAATATCGAGTATGTAAGCATAGTAAAGAACCTGATGAAAGAAGAAAGGCAAGCGCTGGAAGAAAAATCACAAACACCATTTTAGCGAAAAAATCAAATGGGACAAACTATTTTAAAATATACAGGTAAACTTTTACTGTTGGTACTATTCCAGGTAGTAATACTAAACCAAATCAGGTTTAGTGGATATATGACGCCTTATGTGTATGTAGCCTTTATTCTGCTTCTTCCATTAAACTTTCCGAAAACGGGGCTTCTTATTCTTGCTTTTATACTGGGAATTATTATGGACTCGTTTTCTGACTCACTTGGCATGCATACTTCAGCATGTTTGTTTATGGCCTTTCTAAAGCCCACTGTTATTAATATAGTGTCTGGCAAAAGAGAATATGGTGATGATATTTCTCCTACAATAAAAAACATGGGTATCAGATGGGTAATATTCTACACTTTTTTAATGGTATTTTTGCACCATCTGTTTTTGTTTTTCATAGAAATTTTTAGTTTCAGGGAGTTCTTTAGTACAATAACAAGGGCTTTTTTGAGTTCTTTATTTTCAACCTTGCTGCTGATTATTGGCTATTTTATATTTGAAAAATCAACCAGGTAGTATGTATAATAATTTACTCCAGGGTTAATTATTCTTAAAAATAAAATTTCACCATTTAAAATAAAATATTTTTGTAATTGTAATTAAAAACATAATCAAAATGCGTCAATTAATAACTATAATTTTATTATTATTGATTGTTGTTAACTGCAAAAGAGTTGAAGAACAAGAAGATAACCTTTTTATCCTGAAAGGGAAACTTGAAAATGCAGAAAATAAAAGCTTTGGCCTTTTTGAATTAAAGCCACAAGAGTTAATGCCTGTTGACAGCATACATGCCGACAGTGACGGGAAGTTTGCTTTCAGAATGAAAATAGATGAAGCAGGCTTTTATATCCTTAGGAAAAGTATGAGCAACTCCATAACTTTACTAATTGAACCAGGTGAAGTAATAAAATTACAAGGTAATGCAAAAAACCTTTTAAAAAGTATCCACGCAGATGGTTCCAAAGGAACCACGCTTATGTTAAAACTTAACAGAAGACTGGCAAATAGCTATAGCATTATGGACTCTCTTGCAGATCACTTCAGAGAGAGCAAGTATTCACCTGATTTTGATGAAATAAGGAAAGAAGTAAATGCTGAATATGTTAAAGTGTTTCAAGAACAAGTGGATTTTGTGAAAAATTTCATTACTGAAAACCCACAATCCCTTGCATCAATTATTGCGCTAAATCAGTATCTCGGTGACAGGATGCTATTAACAATGAGTAATAATTTTGAATACTTTGAAAATATAAAAAACAGCCTATCAAAAAAGTACCCAACAAACCAGCATGTAATTGACTTAAACAGACAAATAAGCAATTTTAAAAGAAGAAGCCTCAGGCGACAACAAGCTGAAGAAATGTTGAGCGTTGGAAACGTAGCTCCGGAAATTGTTATGAAAAACTATGAAGGAGAATCTATTGCACTTTCTGACTTTGAAGGAAAAATTACACTTATTGACTTTTGGGCTTCATGGTGCAATCCTTGCAGGCAAAACAACATTGAATTAAACAAAATATACGATAAGTACAATGCTAAAGGTTTTGAAATATATGGCATTTCATTAGATCAGAATGAATATGAATGGATTAACGCAATAAATGAAGATAATATAAACTGGGCGCAGGTTAGTGACTTAAGATTTTGGGACAGCCCGGTGGTCGGCTTGTATAATGTTGATGGTGTTCCTCATAATGTTCTTGTTGATAAAAACAGAAAAATAGTTGCAAGAAATATTAGCACTGAAGAGTTAAGCAAATTTCTGAAAGATTTACTATAAACAATCTTGTATGCCGGCAATCGCATATAAGGCAACACAATATGAAAAGATTTTGTAAGAGTGTTTTTTTTCTGTTGCTAACCGTTGCAAATGTAACTGAATTATTCCCTGAAAACTATTTCCAGCAAGAGGTTAACTATGTTATTAATGTAAGTTTAGATGACCAAAATCATAAACTTAACTCATATATTGAAATAGAGTATATTAATAACAGCAATGATACTTTGCACAAAATCTATATGCATCTGTGGCCAAATGCTTTTAAGAACAACAACACTGCTTTTGCCAAGCAAAAACTGTTATTGGGAAAAACTGATTTCCACTTTGCCCCTGATAGTAAAAGAGGATATATTGACAGCCTGAACTTTAAAGTCAACAACAACCCAATAGACTGGAAATTTTACACTAATCACAAAGACATAGCTTTGCTGTTTCCCGGATTTCCTGTTATGCCCGGCGATACAATTGTAATAAGCAGTCCGTTCCGGGTTAAATTTCCAGATTCATCATTTAGCAGGCTTGGCCATAATGGCCAGGC
The DNA here is from genome assembly GCA_003557965.1 of Bacteroidales bacterium. Classification (GTDB taxonomy): domain Bacteria; phylum Bacteroidota; class Bacteroidia; order Bacteroidales; family UBA7960; genus PWND01. The sequence goes on from PWND01000123.1 coordinate 20,476, forward strand.
ATATCATGCAACTCAATGGTTTCCCAAACCGGCGGTATATGACAGAAATGGCTGGCATCCAATGCCATATTTACACTTTGGCGAATACTATTCTGAGTTAGGAACATTTGATGTTTATATTACATTGGCTAATAATTATATTGTAGCGGCTTCCGGTGAATTAAAAACAAAAAGTGAGATAGAATTCATTGACTCTCTTGCTACACATTGGAGTAATATAATGAGAGGCCATTCTTTGCCTGACAGAATGCCTTTTCCTGAGTCGTCAAAAAAAGAAAAAACTCTTCACTTTCATTTATCTAATGCGCACGATTTTGCCTGGATTGCCGATAAGCGTTTTTACGTTTTAAAAGGCTCGGTAAAGCCTCAAGGCCATAACTCCCAGGTAAATACTTATGCATATTTTGTTTCAGGATTTAATATTTGGCAAAACGCAATTACATACATCAATCGCAGCCTTGAATTTATGGCAGACAAGGTCGGGCCTTTCCCATACGAAACATTTTCCGCTGTTCAAATCCACAACAGTGGCGGAGCAAATATGGAATATCCCGGATTAACAGCGATTGGGGATAAAATGAATAATTTCTATTTAGACAGGGTAATTGCTCATGAAGCTATACATAATTGGTTTTATGGGGCACTTGCATTCAATGAAAGAGCTTACCCATGGCTGGATGAGGGTTTTACATCGTATTATGATAACAGGTATGTTGAAAAATACTATCCCAACAGGAGGTTGGTTTCAGCATTGGGCCTTGAAGACACCGGTTTTGCCAAGTTTTTTGACCTGAATCATTATCCATATAAGAAATCACAACACCTTATTGTGTCAATGCTCTCACGGCTAAATATTGATTTGCCGCCTTCACTGCATACCGAAGAGTTTGATATGGCAAACTACTTTGCAATGGTATATTATAAAGCTGCAATTTCAATTAAGCACCTTGAAAAATATTTGGGAACTGATGAATTTGACAGGATAATGCAAGAGTTCTACAACAAATGGCAATTTAAGCATCCGTATCCTGAAGATGTTAGAGAGTTTTTTGAAAAAGAAACCAACAAGGATTTGTCATGGTTTTTTGATGGACTGATATCATCAACAAAAAAACTTGACTACAGTATTGTTAACTATAAATTAAGTAATGACAAATACATTATTACATTAAAAAATAATGGGCAAATTGCAGCTCCTATCCCGGTTTCAGCAATAAATAATGATGAAATAGTAAAAACTATATGGGTAGAAGGTTTTGAGGATACTAAAGAAGTTTCTTTTCCAAAAAAGGAATACACCAAGTTTTCAATAGACCCCGAATACTACACTTTGGACTACAAAAGGCGAAATAATACCATACATATAAACAAAACATTTCCCAGGATGCAGCCATTAAAACTGCAACCCTATTTTAGTTTAGAGAACCCTCTTAAAACACAGATTTTTGCCAGCCCGTTGATTGGATGGAACAAAAATGACGGGATAATGCCCGGAATAGCTTTTTATAATCAAACTGTACCTTTCAACTCCTTTGAATACTTTCTTATGCCAATGTATAGTTTTAATAATAAAAAGCCATCCGGAAGAGCATGGGCTTATAAAACATTTTTTTCCAAATCAAGAAACATAATACATTCATTCAGGGCGGGATTTGATTTTAAAAGCTTTGGCACTCCTTCATTTTACGATGAAAACGAATACTACTTAAGGCTGCAACCATCAGCAAAAATAACATTTAATAAAAGTATTGCCCCGGGCCAACTGGAAAACAAGTTAAAACTAAGATACATTTATTTAGATAAGCCAGTAATATCACTTAATATCTTCCCGGAATATTTTCACAAAAAGCGTTATAAATCATCATTTATTGAGCTTTCATATATTCAATCAAGAAACATGGCTTTAAGTGAGTATTCATTTTATTCCGGTGTTTTGAGTGGAGATGGCCTTATTAAGGCAAGCGCGGAGTTTATTTATTCGTTTATCTTTGAAAGAAACAGCAAAGCAGAATTCCGTTTATTTGGTGGTAAAATATTCAAAAACAGCCATAGTTCAATTTTTGACTACCGGTTAAGATTAAGCAGTCAAACAAGCAACAATGACTACTTAATAGATAATTTCTACCTTGGAAGAGGCTATAAGGCAGGAACATTCTACGGAAACCAAATTTTCGAAAGTGGTGGAGGCTTCAGAATGATTACCGCAGTTGGACAAACAAATGACTGGTTAGTAACTTTTAATGCTACTATTGATATACCGGTTTTGCCTGTAAAGTTATTTGCCGATATTGGAACATATCATAATGCAAAACACGCATATCCGGGCTCATTGCCATTGCCCTATGTTGCAGGATTACAACTGGAGCCAATAAGTAACTTTTTAAGAATCAACTTCCCGTTAGCAGTATCAAAAGATATTGAAAGAGCATCCCGGTTTATGTACAATAATTATTGGGAAAAAATTACTTTTTCCTTAAGGCTGGATAAATTAAATCCATTTGAAAATTTAAGAAGTATTACTAAATATTTTTACTAATATTTTTACTAATATTTTTACTAATATGTTTAAAAAATTGTCCGATTTTGCATATAAAAAGACAAAAGTATCCGGCATATTATTATTCCTTGGTTTATTTCTTATTTTAAACTTGATGATATTTCCACTTTTTATAAATCAAATAGGATTAGATAAAAAAATTCTTGACCTGAGCTTCGGATTTAGCCCGGAAGTAGCATACAGTACATTATTATCTTATGGAGAGCAAGGGCGTTTTATATACTCTATTATGCTACTAACAGCAGACACTGTATATCCATTAGTTTACAGCATTTTCCTGGTAATGGGAGTTAGTATGAACTTTAAAAAGGCTTTTAAAAGTACAAACCCTATTTTAAAACTTAACATATTTCCTTTGCTGGCAGGCCTTTTCGATTTCTGCGAAAATACAGGGATACTTATCATGTTGTATAATTTCCCTGAAAAACATCATTACCTTGCATGGTTTGCCTCTGTTTCAGGTATGTTAAAGTGGACTGTAATCATTGTAAGCTTATTATTAATAATAACAAGTATTGGTGTTATAGCCGTCAAAAAAATTAAGGAAAGAAAACAGGCTAAATAACTCAATCAGGATACTTTGAAGACTATTAGCCAAGATATGTACAATAAGCATGTATTTTTCTTTGTGGGAAAGGATTTATTAATAATTCTTACAAAATTTGCTGATTTATTAAATTACTTTTACTTTCGAACACAAATCTAAATTATAAAAACTATGGAACATTTTTTTTCTGAAGAATTCTGGGCTAAATTAATTGACAGCAGCGTAAACTGGGTAGTAACCGAACTGCCGGGGCTCTTGATAATAATCATATTATATTTTGTGTTGTTCAAGCTAATCATTCTTTCCTCCCGCAAATTAAAGAAGTTTTTAATTAGCAGGGCTGAAAAAAGCAATGATACCGATACAGAAGAAGCAACTAAAAGGATTAATACCCTGGCAAACATTACAGCAAAGACTTTAAAAATAGCATTGGCTGTAATTTTTGTCATGTTGATATTACAAAAGATGGGTGTTAATATTGGCCCAATTTTAGCCGGAGTAGGTATCCTGGGATTAGCTATAGGTTTTGGTGTCCAGGAGTTAATCAGGGATATAATATCCGGGTTTTTTATTATACTTGAAAACCATGTAAGGACAGGAGATGTAGCGGTAATAGACGGGAAAGGCGGTGTAGTGGAGAACATTGAATTACGTACAATTACGCTCAGGGATATGTCGGGGACAGTACATGTGTTTCAGAATGGGAAAATCGGCACAATATCAAATATGACAAAAGACTGGTCGGCAATTGTATTGGATATTGGTGTTGCTTATAAAGAGGATCTCAATAAGGTAATGGCCATCATCAAGCAAGTTGGTGACGAGTTAAAGGAAAGCCCTGAATTTGCAGAAAACATTATTGAGCCAATTGAAGTTATGGGGTTAAACGATTTTGGCGATAGCGAGCTCACTATAAGAGCACGGATTAAAACAAGGCCTATTAAACAATGGGCTGTAGGGCGTGAATACAGAAAAAGGCTAAAAGAGGCTTTCGATAATAACAACATCGAAATTCCATTCCCACACAGAACTATATACTGGGGTGATGAAATAAATCCATTAAAAATGGATATTGATAAAATCCCTGATAAACTAAAATAATAGTTTGTCTCTTTTTGTAAATAAAAGAAAGTATGAAATAAACCTTCTTTTGTTTGATCCGGGGCAAGAACGTCAAGGCTGCGGATTTTTACCGACGAGCCTAAAGCTTTTTTATATTAACTTTTTGTCATTGCCACAAAAAGTTACAAAAAAGGCTAGGCAAAACGAATCCTCCCCGCTCTTGAAAAACTTTTGAA
>PWND01000045.1 GCA_003557965.1 Bacteroidales bacterium
ACATGAACAGTCGCCTGTGCATGTTGTGAGCTCTTACCTCACATTTTCACCCTTACCATAAATTTCTTTATGGCGGTTATTTTCTGTGGCACTTTCTCTCGCTACCTCATGTGGTAGCGGCTTCCTGTTAGGAAGTATGCTGCCCTGTGCTGCCCGGACTTTCCTCATTCCATCTTTCAGGAACGCGACAGATCACCTGCCTTTTTATTGTAATTGAATTTTTATAAAAACTTATTTCCCTGATTTGTTATTTGTTTCTGTAAAAAACTACTTCTGTGGCTCCCATGCCGTATCTGGCATAAGATGCATCATGAAACTCCACTCCATCAGTATTACGCAAATACTTATAAATTTCATTCTTTAATACGCCATTGCCAACGCCATGAATAAAAATCACTTTGTGTAGCTTCTCAACTTCTGCTTGTTGCATACACTTTATAAAATAGTCCATCTGAACCTTTAATATCTCAGCATTCGACATGCTTTCATAACGCTCTGTTAAAATACCAATATGTAAATCTACCTCAGCTATTTTGTCATCAATTTTATGAGCCTCCAAAAATGATTCCTTTTGTTTAGCTTCACTTTCTATTGTAGCATCATGAAATTTTTCCTGCAATGATTTTATTTCTTGTTCTTCAAACTTTTCCTCTTTGCCGGTATTTAATGCAGAACCAAGCTCTGACAGCAGGCCTGCAGTTATTGTTATTGCTTTTTTCCTGATAATTTTTTCATACTTGAAGCTTTCCTCTTTGTATAGCTTTATGGGTTTGAAATTTATTATATTATTTAATGGCTTTACAGGGTTGATTTTACCTTCCTTAAAGAAAGATACCTGGAGTAATAAATTTGCCCATTCACTGGCTTCTGACCTACCTATAGAAGTTAGCAGCAATTGAGTTTCAGGTTCAATAAATCCATAATCTTCTCCGTAATAGTGCCCGGATTTATTCAAAAACAAACCGAATAATGCCTGGTATGGTGTATGGTTTATAAGTAAAATTTCAATATTGCCGGTTAATGGTGCATCTTCAATTTCAGGCACAATCATTACATATATGCCTTCGCTAATTTGCCCGGAATCATTATGTGCAATATATAATGGACTGGCATCAGAATCTTCCTCAGTAGTTTCTTCAATAACATTTTGTGCAAACACGGATGCTTTATCATATTCGCCACTGTCAGTTTTAATTATGTCCACTACAGCTGTGGGGATTTCAAAACCCTCTTCTATTGCAACATGAACGATTTCGTTATTTACTATTTTTGTGATAATCCCACCGCCTTTTTCATTTAAAAAACTTACCTTGTCTCCTAAATTAAATTTTTTTATGTTTGTCATGGTTTAATATAAAATATTAAGCAAAATTACTCAAATATTAGCAAAAAGCTAAGAAAAGCAATACTCAAAAAACTTATTAATCACAAAAAAGCAAAATCTTTTCTACCTTTATAACCGTTTTTATAATTAGTTTCAAATGCAGCAAAAATTTATTAAAAATCTTGTTTTATTGCTTGTGCTAAACCTGCTGGTTAAGCCTTTCTGGTTGCTTGGAATTGACCGTGCCGTGCAAAATACAGTAGGAGCAGCAGATTACGGATTTTATTTTGCTTTACTCAACTACTCATTTTTATTTAATATTCTGCTTGATTTTGGAATTACCGGCTTTAACAACAGAAACATTGCACAAAATACACAACTTATAAAAAAACATCTTTCAAACATAATTGTAGTCAAGTTATTATTACTGCTTGTGTATTTGTTTTTTACGTTTATTGGTGCTTTTACAATAGGCTATAGCAAAGCACAAATAAATATGCTGATAGTTCTGGCTTTTAATCAGTTTATTGCCGGGTTTATTTTATACTTAAGGTCTAATATTAGCGGCTTACATTTGTTTAAAATAGACGCAATGGTATCAATACTTGATCGTGTTTTGATAATAATTATCTGTAGTATATTATTATGGGGTAACGTTTTTAAAGAATTTAAAATTGAATATTTCGTTTATGCACAAACAGCTTCATACTTAATAACAGCAATAATAACCTTTATAATACTAATTGAAAAATCAGGCACTTACATTTTGAAGCTAAACTGGAATCCTCCGTTCTTTATAATGATTGTGAAGAAAAGCCTTCCTTTTGCATTGCTGGTTTTATTAATGACTTTTTACAGCCGGATTGACAGTGTGATGTTGGAAAGATTGCTGTTTGACGGTAATGTGTTTTCCGGAATATATGCATCAGCTTTCAGGCTTCTGGATGCATCAAATATGTTTGCATACCTTTTTGCAGTATTATTATTGCCGATTTTTGCCCGAATGATTAAGCACAACCAGCCAGTAGAAAGCCTTGTAAAATTATCCTTTTCTATTCTGATTACAGCTTCAGTAACAATAGCAATTAGTTCTTTATTTTACGCCAAAGAAATCATGACTTTGCTTTACCCTATACACCCGGCTGAAACAGCAACTGAATATAGTAATAGAATAATCGAATCTGCCAGGGTTTTTGGAATCCTAATGCTTTGTTTTATTTCAATTTCTTCCAGCTATGTTTTTGGCACATTGCTAACGGCAAAGGGCAGTCTGAAGTATCTTAACATTGTGGCTTTTTCAGGAATGATACTGAATATAATATTGAACTTATTACTAATTCCATATTATAAAGCCCAGGGTGCGGCTATTGCAAGCTTTGCAACCCAGTTTTTGGTTGCAGTAATTCAGGTGATTATTACCGCCAGAATATTTAATTTCAGAATAAATTATTTGTTTATTGCAAAAATTTTAATCTTTGTGTTGTCGGTTATAATAATTAATTATTTATTCAGTTTAAGTAGTATTGAGTGGCATTATAGCTTATTGCTTGTTTTGATTAGTTGCCTTATGGTTGCGATTTCAATAAATTTACTTCAACTCAGGAATATTTTCAAGCTTCTTTTTGCTAATTTTGAAGCCCCAAAATAAATTTTTGAATAGTTTAAAAAAAATATCCCGCAAAAGAAATGTTTAACAAAAAGGAACGGCGATAATTATTATTTAAAAGTAAAAAAGACTTATTATAATAAATGTGGGTTCGCCGGCCCTTTATAAAACCTTTACAGGAATGAAAGAAAATACTAAAAATGATTTTGATGCTGTAAACATTTTTCTGTTTCTCATTAGATGGTGGAAGCACCTGGCAATAATTTGTATAATTGCAATAATAGCTTCATCTGTTTTTTCATCACCGCATTTTATAACTCCCAAGTTTGAAACACATGCTACTATGTTTCCGGCTTCAACACACAGTATTTCAAGAGCTGTTCTTGGTGGGGGAGGTATGTTGTCAACAAGGCAGGATTTCCTTCAGTATGGTGAAGTAGAAGATGCTGAAAGGCTGTTGCAATTATTAAACTCGTCATCAATAAGCGACAGAATTACAGAAAGGTTTAATTTGATGGACCATTACGAAATATCTGAATCATCGAGATATCGCTATACACAATTATCAAGAAAGTATAAAAGTAATGTATCCTTCAGGCGAACTTCTTATGGAGCGGTTGAAGTTTCTGTTAGAGACAGAGATCCGCTTATGGCAGTGGATATTGCTAAGGAGATTATCGCCCTCGTTGATACAGTTCAAAATGATATGAGAAAAGAAAGAGCGGAAATGGCTTTTAATATTGCAAGCAAACAGTATTATGACTACAGGGACGAAATAAAGCAAGCAGAAGACAGCATAAGTATCTTAATGAGAAAAGGAATTTATAATATAGAAGGCCAAACTTCCATGCTTATGAAGCAACTTGCCAAAGATCTTTCTTCGGGAAACCAGCAGGGCATAAATGCTATCAATAATCAACTTGAAATACTCAGCAACTACGGAAGCACTTATGTACGTTTACAAAACTTTCTTAAAGCCTCCGGTGAGCAGTTAAATACACTTCAAAGAAGGTATAATGAAACAAAAGCAGACCTTGAAAACTTTGTTTCTTTTACTTTTGTAATTGATGAACCATACATTCCTGAAAGAAAATCATATCCCGTAAGATGGCTTATTGTTTTTATTAGTACTGCTGCCGCTGCATTTACAGGTTTTGTATCATTAATTATTTATGAAAATGTAATTAATAAAGGCATAAAAAGATTAAAGCAAGAGAAATAAACAGTAATGATTGTTTCAGATTTATCAAAAATAAAGGTTTTATATGCCAGTTGTATATTGTTTATTGCAGTAAATACTATACTTATCACTTTTGGACATTACTGGCTTGCTGCATTGCCTGTGGCTTTAGTCGCTGTGTTAATGCTGTTTTTTTCACTTGATAAGCTGTTACTCACTATTGTTGCCATAACTCCTTTTACATTTAAATATAAACATGCTGAAATGGGATTTTCGGTGGATGTTCCAACAGAGCCACTGATTGTAGCAATTATGGTTGTGTTTATTTTAAAGCTTCTCTATGAAAAGCATTACGAAAGAAATGTTTTAAAACACCCCCTTACCATAATATTATCGCTAAACCTGTTATGGATTCTATTCACATCAATTACCAGCGAAATTCCAGTTGTTTCATTAAAGTTTTTTGTTTCGAGGCTGTGGTTTGTTGTTGTTTTTTACTTTTTAGTAATAAAACTGTTTAAAAATGCAAAAAATATCAGGTTATTCCCATGGATTTTTGCTGTTCCGCTGGCAGTAATGGTTTTATATATAACTTATATACATTCATTGTCGGGCTTTGAAAGGTTTGCTGGAATAGCTGCAGTTAAACCGTTTTTTAACGACCATACTAATTATGGTGCAACATTAGCAATGGTAGCTCCTTTATTTGCAATAATGGCTTTTTATAAGGGCTATAGCCCTACCATGAGAGGTGTGTCACTGGCACTTTTTATTATTTTTTCAGTTGGTATTCTTTTTAGCTATTCGAGAGCATCGTGGATAAGCCTTGCTGTGTCAGCAGTAGTATTTTTAATATTGGCTTTTAAAATTAACTTTAAACTGATAATAGCTGCAAGCTTGATAGCAGTGGGGGTGTTTTTTTCCTACCAGGAACAGGTAATGATACAGTTAGAAAGAAATACTACTGAATCCTCAGGAGATTTTTCAGAGCATGTAAGGTCTATAAGTAATATTACATCTGATGCCTCAAACCTTGAAAGAATTAACAGATGGCGTTCGGCGATAAGAATGTACCATGAAAGGCCTGTACTCGGGTGGGGGCCGGGTACTTACCAGTTTGTTTATGCGCCTTATCAACTATCAGAAGACTATACTATTATTACTACTCACTTTGGTGACTGGGGAAATGCTCATAGCGAATACCTTGGGCCACTTTCAGAAACAGGTATGCCTGGAATGTTGCTTGTAATTGCACTTTTTACCATGGTAATTATTACTGCTGTGCGAAATTTTAAAAATAACCCGAATAAAGAATTCAGATGGATGTCATTAGGAATATTGCTGGGATTTGTTTCTTATTTTACTCATGGATTATTAAATAATTTTCTTGATACTGATAAAATTTCGGTTCCTTTTTGGAGTTTTATGGCTATACTGGTTGCAATAAATGTGTTTCACAACAGGAAAGCCCCTGAATTAGATGAATCTTAAGCATTAGATAAACATCTTAAAAATTATCCTGTCATAATTTGGGCGTAACAAAACAAAAAAATAATTTTGCAAACGCAAAAAAGAATCTTTTATAAATTATAAAAACCGAAAATTATGAATTCCACTATAGAAACTTTATTAAATCATAAAACAATCAGGAATTATAAATCTGACCCAATTGATGAAAAAACTTTAGACTTAATTCTGGAAGCTGGTTTCAGGGCTTCAACAACAGGCAATATGCAGGTTTATAGCGTTATAGTATCACAAGATCCTGAGAGTTTGAAAGAACTATGCAAATTACACTTTAATCAAAAAATGGTTGAACAGGCTCCTGTTTTACTAACTTTTTGCGCTGACTTTAACAGGTTTAACAAATGGTGCAAGATTAGAGATGCTGAGCCGGGATATGATAACTTTTTGTCGTTTTACACAGCCTCTATTGATGCACTGCTTGCAGCTCAAAATGTTGCTGTAGCTGCTGAATCATTCGGGTTAGGAATATGTTATCTTGGTACAACAACTTACCAGGCCGATAAGCTTATTGAGTTTTTTAATTTACCGGAAGGTGTAGTACCTGTTACAACATTAGTAGTTGGATATCCGGATGAAAACCCTGAGCAGGTTGACAGGCTTCCTGCAAGTGCTGTTGTTCATAAAGAAAAATATAAGGATTACTCAAAAGATGATATTGAAAAAGCTTATAAAGAAAAAGAAGAGTTGCCTCTAACAAAAAGCCTTATAGAGGAAAACCAGGTAAATAACCTTGCTCAAATATTTACTCTTAAAAGATATACAAAAAAAGATAACATACACTTTAGTAAAGTGTTTCTGGAAGCTATTGAAGATCAGAAGTTCATGAATAATGACAGTTAGGATATTGGCCGCCGGCTTGTAAGCTGGCCTATAATGGGATTATGCAGCTCACAAACGAATATGGCAATGCCCGGTGACTTTTCTGTAGCTATAGCTCTCTAATTTGCTTTTGGCGATATTCATACAACATGATAAAACTCATTTTGATAATGGTTGACAAGTTTTTTCTTGTATCATTTGCAATGATATTTTTGTTAGGATTTTCTTGTTGCAAATCTACTACTGATGTTATTGTTGTGAATGAAAACGATATAGCAAATGATTCATTGCAGCAGGAAGTTAATATGGACACTGTTGATACAGTTTCAGAAGGCCCCCGCACAGCTCCGGCATACCCTGGGCTAATAAAATACCAACAACCTGATGGAACTGTTATTTCTGTTTTTCTTAAAGGTGATGAAAGAATTCAATGGGCTGAAACAAAAGATGGCTATACCATTCTTATGAATGATAATGGCGAATATCAATATGCAATTCATGATGATGATGGCAGGCTCATTTTGTCTGGTGTGAAAGTATCTCCCAAAAACAAAAGGACTGAAGAAGAATTGTTTCTTTTGCAAAAAACTCCTGAAAATTTATTCTTTTCTGACGAGCAAATACTTGAGATGAAGCAAAGTTTTGATTAGTGTTGATGTTTTGACAGACATTATGCTTTATCTTTTCTTTGCTAATTAATATTTAATTTTACTACTGTCCGATAAAAATGTTTCGTCCACTACGGGACGATAACTATATCTTGCAAATTATTCATTACCAATATTTTATCCCTAAGGGATAATGCCGTTAGGCATTAAATATTGGTAGAAA
>PWND01000026.1 GCA_003557965.1 Bacteroidales bacterium
GGTATGTGAAATATCAGGAAGCAGAAGAAAAGAAAAATGAGTCAGACCGCAAAGATTTTACCCTCTTTTAGAGGGTTGTATTTCTTAAAGCCACCGTCTCTGACGGTGGTCGTTTACTTTTTCTGCAACATTTTTACTGATGGTAGTACTTGCTCATCCTTTCAAAAATAATATTCAAAGATTTTTAAATTATAATAAAAGCTTTATATTTGCATCAAACCAAAAAAAAAGCTATGCCAAAAATATCGACAAAAGGGCAGATGATGCCGGAATCGCCCATCAGAAAGCTGGTCCCTTATGCAGAAGGTGCCAAAAAAAGAGGTGTCAAAGTTTACCATCTCAACATCGGACAGCCCGACATTGAGATGCCTCAAATTATGCGGGATACCCTTAAAAATTTTAATGACAAGGTCATTGAGTATAGCCACTCAGCTGGGATACTGTCTTATCGTGAACGATTATGTACCTATTACCAAAAACATGATATTCACATTTCTCCGGATGATATTATCATTGCAGCAGGAGGCTCCGAGGCTATACTTTTCGCTTTTCAAACCTGTCTGAACCCCGAAGATGAAATCATTATTCCGGAACCATTTTATGCTAATTACAATGGTTTTGCCATCAGTTCAGGAGTAACAGTTAAGCCTATCATTTCTGATATTAAGGATGGTTTCTCATTGCCCCCTATAAGCGCTTTCGAAGAGCTTATTACACCAAAAACTAAGGCCATAATGATATGCAATCCGAGCAACCCAACCGGCTATTTATATTCCAGAGAAGAGTTGGAATCTCTTAAGGAAGTTGTAAAGCGCTATGACTTGTATCTTATGGCTGATGAGGTTTATAGAGAGTTTTGCTACGATGGAACTTCGCACTTTTCTGTTATGAACCTTGAAGGTATTGAAAACAATGTCATACTCATCGACTCTGTTTCAAAGCGCTACAGTGCCTGTGGTGTACGTATTGGTGCCATGATTTCGAAAAATAAAGAAGTTATGGCAACAGCATTAAAGTTTGCGCAAGCACGCTTAAGCCCGCCATCCCTCGGGCAGCTGGTCTCAGAAGCTGCTATAGACACCCCCGACGCTTATTTTGAGATGGTTATGAATGAATATCTGGACAGAAGAAATATCGTCGTTGAGCTTATCAATAAGATGGAAGGCGCATTTTGTCCTATGCCAAAGGGCGCTTTTTATACGGTAGCCAGTTTACCTGTTGATGATACTGATAAGTTTTGCCAATGGCTTCTTGAGGAGTTTCATTACCAAGGGGAGACTCTTATGCTGGCGCCAGCATCAGGTTTTTACTCTTCTAAAGGAGCAGGTAAAAATGAGGTGCGCATAAGTTATGTGCTTAATGTCGAAGACTTAAAGAAAGCCATGAAATGCCTTGAAGAAGGGCTTAAAAAGTACCCCGGCCGTACTGTGTAAATTTATAGTTGCCGCAGACTTAAAAGCCAACGTTTCTTTTGGTTATCCAAAACTATTATAAGATGGCTGTTTGTGCTTTAAAACATGTAAGAATTGTAGCGCTCCTGTGGATTTGCTTTGCAGGTCTGTTTTTCATTAGCTGCCATAAGAAAGAGTCCATCCCTCAGGTCAAAGGGCATGTTATTGCTGAAACACATAACATCAAACTGATACGCGTGTGGGGGTCGCATTACGAAAGAGGATTTGCCCAGGGGTATTTGCTGGCATCTAATATTAAAAATATTTACGAGGGTTATATCCAACACTTGTTTGGCGCTCATCTGTATAGGGCTGTGGATATAGTTAAAGATGAAAGCCTATTCAAAATTGACAGTATTTACCACGACGAGGCTCGTGGTATCGTTGATGGTATCAGCTATGCAGCTGTTGAGATAAAAGATTTTACGCATTACCATGTGCTTATGTCCAATATTTTTCTCGATATTTTAGGGCTTAGTCAGATGTCAGCACTGCGGGATATGAGAAATCTTTACGGCTGTTCGGTATTAATGAGTTGGGGTAAAAGTACATCTGATGCGCCCGAACTTGGCGGTCAATCAATAGTTACGCGCCATCTTGATTGGCCTGTACACGAAGATGTGGTTAGCAACCAGGTAATAGTGGTGCACATCCCCGAAGAATCTGATGAACAGCAATGGCTAATGATTGGTTTTGCAGGTCAAATTAGTGTTTTATCAGGTATCAATGAGAAAGGATATGCTGTTTTTCTGAATATGATGAACAATTATAATGAAAAGCAAATCCCCCTTCCTGATAGACCTTTTGAGCCTCTTGGCTTCGTGCTTAGAAAAGCCATAGAGAAAAAAAATACGGACAACCACAAACCAAACAGCATTTATGATATTAAGGCTGCTATCAAACACAATGCGCACGGATATGCAGAAGGCTATATTGTTTCAGCTATCGGGCCGGTAATAAATGCCGATGATACCATGCCCGGATTTATTGCCGAGCTTGCTCCTACATATCCTTTTATAACTCTGCGAACAATGGATGATGGGGATGGTATTCCCGGAACACATTTGTACGCATCCAATACCTCAGTAGGGAGAAAACCTTTTGAGTTCTGTATGAGGTACAATGCCATTAGCCACTATTTACATAGACAGCATAGCTTGAATGCTTACAATAGTTGGCATATCATGCGCAGGTATTCAACTTTAGAAAATAATATTCAGTTTATGCAATTTATTCCACATAGCGGATTGTTAAGAATATCTTTATATCAAAATAATATACCTGCATATCTCAATGATTTTTATATTTTGAATACCCGTCAACTTTTTATAAAAACTTCATTGTTTTAAATTAGCTGATTTTTTAAAATACAGCTTCGAAAATACTTGTAAATGACTTAAATTCAATGTGTAGTAATATTTAATAATATGGTCAAAATATTTTATATACTTTTGTAAAAAAATATTGAGCATAGTAGCTTATTTTTGATAATGCTTGTGACAAGAATACTCATTTTAGAAGAGAATAATTGCCTGTCGGGGTCTATAAAAAATGTTTTGAAAGACAACTGCTATGAGTCTGTAGAATTGGTAGAAACAAAAAAACAGACCTTAGAGCTTATTGAAAATAATTTGGTTGATATAGCAATGATTGTCATTCCCATTGGTGAGAATGGTGAAATGTTTGGTTTTTTAGAAAGTATTAAAACCCAACACCAGATTCCTTTGGTTTTATGTTTTGAGAACCTGACTATGCATGCTTATGAAGTCATGGCATCATTAAAACCCGCCGGATATCTTATAAAGCCTTTCAAAAACGACAAACTGCTCAGCATCATTAAGGATGTATGCCAAAAAGACCACGATAACAATTTCGGGCAAAAAACTCTAAAAGAGAAAGTCTTTCCTGAAGTTTATAAGGCTCTGGATAAGCGAAAGTTTCATTTTGTAGCACCCTATCTAAGCGATAGAGATAAAACATTGGTCTTATCTGAATCAAACTACACCCAAATAGAAAGCGAGCCTAAGAGCACTTATGATGTTATAATAAACCTCATTAAAACGAATAATTTACGCCGCATTAACAAATACTTAGAATCTGTTAATGAGAAACTGCCAAATGGGGGCTACTATATTGGTTATGCCGAAACCAAAGGCTTGAGAAAAAAAATGATTTTCACAAAATACCCTATAGGGTATTTTGTGAAAATCATTTTTTTTCTCAAGCCTTTGGTTTCGGCATAACCAATATAGTAGCCCCCATTTGGCAGTTTCTCATTAACAGATTCTAAGTATTTGTTAATGCGGCGTAAATTATTCGTTTTAATGAGGTTTATTATAACATCATAAGTGCTCTTAGGCTCGCTTTCTATTTGGGTGTAGTTTGATTCAGATAAGACCAATGTTTTATCTCTATCGCTTAGATAGGGTGCTACAAAATGAAACTTTCGCTTATCCAGAGCCTTATAAACTTCAGGAAAGACTTTCTCTTTTAGAGTTTTTTGCCCGAAATTGTTATCGTGGTCTTTTTGGCATACATCCTTAATGATGCTGAGCAGTTTGTCGTTTTTGAAAGGCTTTATAAGATATCCGGCGGGTTTTAATGATGCCATGACTTCATAAGCATGCATAGTCAGGTTCTCAAAACATAAAACCAAAGGAATCTGGTGTTGGGTTTTAATACTTTCTAAAAAACCAAACATTTCACCATTCTCACCAATGGGAATGACAATCATTGCTATATCAACCAAATTATTTTCAATAAGCTCTAAGGTCTGTTTTTTTGTTTCTACCAATTCTACAGACTCATAGCAGTTGTCTTTCAAAACATTTTTTATAGACCCCGACAGGCAATTATTCTCTTCTAAAATGAGTATTCTTGTCACAAGCATTATCAAAAATAAGCTACTATGCTCAATATTTTTTTACAAAAGTATATAAAATATTTTGACCATATTATTAAATATTACTACACATTGAATTTAAGTCATTTACAAGTATTTTCGAAGCTGTATTTTAAAAAATCAGCTAATTTAAAACAATGAAGTTTTTATAAAAAGTTGACGGGTATTCAAAATATAAAAATCATTGAGATATGCAGGTATATTATTTTGATATAAAGATATTCTTAACAATCCGCTATGTGGAATAAATTGCATAAACTGAATATTATTTTCTAAAGTTGAATACCTGCGCATGATATGCCAACTATTGTAAGCATTCAAGCTATGCTGTCTATGTAAATAGTGGCTAATGGCATTGTACCTCATACAGAACTCAAAAGGTTTTCTCCCTACTGAGGTATTGGATGCGTACAAATGTGTTCCGGGAATACCATCCCCATCATCCATTGTTCGCAGAGTTATAAAAGGATATGTAGGAGCAAGCTCGGCAATAAATCCGGGCATGGTATCATCGGCATTTATTACCGGCCCGATAGCTGAAACAATATAGCCTTCTGCATATCCGTGCGCATTGTGTTTGATAGCAGCCTTAATATCATAAATGCTGTTTGGTTTGTGGTTGTCCGTATTTTTTTTCTCTATGGCTTTTCTAAGCACGAAGCCAAGAGGCTCAAAAGGTCTATCAGGAAGGGGGATTTGCTTTTCATTATAATTGTTCATCATATTCAGAAAAACAGCATATCCTTTCTCATTGATACCTGATAAAACACTAATTTGACCTGCAAAACCAATCATTAGCCATTGCTGTTCATCAGATTCTTCGGGGATGTGCACCACTATTACCTGGTTGCTAACCACATCTTCGTGTACAGGCCAATCAAGATGGCGCGTAACTATTGATTGACCGCCAAGTTCGGGCGCATCAGATGTACTTTTACCCCAACTCATTAATACCGAACAGCCGTAAAGATTTCTCATATCCCGCAGTGCTGACATCTGACTAAGCCCTAAAATATCGAGAAAAATATTGGACATAAGCACATGGTAATGCGTAAAATCTTTTATCTCAACAGCTGCATAGCTGATACCATCAACGATACCACGAGCCTCGTCGTGGTAAATACTGTCAATTTTGAATAGGCTTTCATCTTTAACTATATCCACAGCCCTATACAGATGAGCGCCAAACAAGTGTTGGATATAACCCTCGTAAATATTTTTAATATTAGATGCCAGCAAATACCCCTGGGCAAATCCTCTTTCGTAATGCGACCCCCACACGCGTATCAGTTTGATGTTATGTGTTTCAGCAATAACATGCCCTTTGACCTGAGGGATGGACTCTTTCTTATGGCAGCTAATGAAAAACAGACCTGCAAAGCAAATCCACAGGAGCGCTACAATTCTTACATGTTTTAAAGCACAAACAGCCATCTTATAATAGTTTTGGATAACCAAAAGAAACGTTGGCTTTTAAGTCTGCGGCAACTATAAATTTACACAGTACGGCCGGGGTACTTTTTAAGCCCTTCTTCAAGGCATTTCATGGCTTTCTTTAAGTCTTCGACATTAAGCACATAACTTATGCGCACCTCATTTTTACCTGCTCCTTTAGAAGAGTAAAAACCTGATGCTGGCGCCAGCATAAGAGTCTCCCCTTGGTAATGAAACTCCTCAAGAAGCCATTGGCAAAACTTATCAGTATCATCAACAGGTAAACTGGCTACCGTATAAAAAGCGCCCTTTGGCATAGGACAAAATGCGCCTTCCATCTTATTGATAAGCTCAACGACGATATTTCTTCTGTCCAGATATTCATTCATAACCATCTCAAAATAAGCGTCGGGGGTGTCTATAGCAGCTTCTGAGACCAGCTGCCCGAGGGATGGCGGGCTTAAGCGTGCTTGCGCAAACTTTAATGCTGTTGCCATAACTTCTTTATTTTTCGAAATCATGGCACCAATACGTACACCACAGGCACTGTAGCGCTTTGAAACAGAGTCGATGAGTATGACATTGTTTTCAATACCTTCAAGGTTCATAACAGAAAAGTGCGAAGTTCCATCGTAGCAAAACTCTCTATAAACCTCATCAGCCATAAGATACAAGTCATAGCGCTTTACAACTTCCTTAAGAGATTCCAACTCTTCTCTGGAATATAAATAGCCGGTTGGGTTGCTCGGATTGCATATCATTATGGCCTTAGTTTTTGGTGTAATAAGCTCTTCGAAAGCGCTTATAGGGGGCAATGAGAAACCATCCTTAATATCAGAAATGATAGGCTTAACTGTTACTCCTGAACTGATGGCAAAACCATTGTAATTAGCATAAAATGGTTCCGGAATAATGATTTCATCTTCGGGGTTCAGACAGGTTTGAAAAGCGAAAAGTATAGCCTCGGAGCCTCCTGCTGCAATGATAATATCATCCGGAGAAATGTGAATATCATGTTTTTGGTAATAGGTACATAATCGTTCACGATAAGACAGTATCCCAGCTGAGTGGCTATACTCAATGACCTTGTCATTAAAATTTTTAAGGGTATCCCGCATAATTTGAGGCATCTCAATGTCGGGCTGTCCGATGTTGAGATGGTAAACTTTGACACCTCTTTTTTTGGCACCTTCTGCATAAGGGACCAGCTTTCTGATGGGCGATTCCGGCATCATCTGCCCTTTTGTCGATATTTTTGGCATAGCTTTTTTTTTGGTTTGATGCAAATATAAAGCTTTTATTATAATTTAAAAATCTTTGAATATTATTTTTGAAAGGATGAGCAAGTACTACCATCAGTAAAAATGTTGCAGAAAAAGTAAACGACCACCGTCAGAGACGGTGGCTTTAAGAAATACAACCCTCTAAAAGAGGGTAAAATCTTTGCGGTCTGACTCATTTTTCTTTTCTTCTGCTTCCTGATATTTCACATACC
>PWND01000073.1 GCA_003557965.1 Bacteroidales bacterium
GTATTTCCCTTTTATGTAATATATACAAGTATTAGTGTCTATAAGATACTGTTTCAAAACTCTTCAGTTTTTCTGTTGAAAGCCCTACTGTCTTTAATGCCTTTTATTATATTCTCTGCACTTTCTTTGGAGTCCCATGCACCAAAGGCTTTATAAAATCTCGATTTTTTATCAGTTAAGTCCGTCTTAACCGATTGTGTTAATTTTGAGATTAATTCAAGTTTGTTCTTTGGGCTAAGATTATCAAGTAATCTTAAGTAGCCATCAACAAGATTTCTATTTATGTCTAAAGAATTCATTGCGTTTCTGTATTATTTATTTATTCAAAAATAGCAAAAATATATTTTACTTTGAATGTTTTGGTTGTTATTTTTCCCCTATCATAGTAGCCAACATTCCTGGTATAGCCACAGTAGCGGCTTGCGGGCTGCGTTCCTGTCCACCAGAGATAAACCACATGCGGGGCAAAGAGTGATAAACTACCACCACACCCAGTCTCGTTATTTCTAACGAGACTGGTTATACCATGCTTTTTCTACTATTGGCCACAACGTTACTGCTTACATAACAAAATTATTCGTTGAATTATTTGCGACAAATATGCTTATTATTCGTTGCACATTCTGTTTTCTATGCTTGCAGGCAACGGACAGGTATAGCCATCTCGTAATTTTTGATGAGGTTGGCTATAGCATGTTGCCTCCTGGCATTATTTTAATTCGTAATTTGTACTACGTCCTTTTTCTTTCTCTCTTATTAATACCGGTTTATGTACCTGTAATGCCCTATTATCGGATATTTAAACAAAAAATCTTCGCTTACCTGTCCGCTGCCAATGTTGTGTATAATCATATAACGCAAGCCGTCTGGCGATTTTTCGGCTGAGACTATCCCAATATGTAAAAAACCTCCGCCAAGATCCCAACAAACTATGTTCCCGGGTTTATAGCTTTCCGGGTCGTTTGTGATTGGCAAGGTTTCTCCATGTCTGCTAAAGTATGTCATCAGGTTTGGTACTCTCCGGTGGTCAATATTTCTGTCGGGACGTGAAAGTCCCCAGTTATCAGGATATTTGTCAAAATTGGCTTTCATGTCTTCATGTACTTCCTTTTGCAGGTCAATGCCAAACATCCTGTATGCCCTTATTATTACATCTGTACACACTCCCCTGTTTGCAGGCACATCCCCGTTTGGATAAGCTATGCTGAAATATGATGGGTCGTAAATTACATCATGGCTTGTAAGTACCATGGCAGAATCAGCCAGGCGGTCGTAAAACTCCGGATTAGAAACCGCCTGGTGGCATAAAGCAGTTACAATAAGTACTACTAAAACTAATTTTTTTTTGAACTTTACCACTCAATGTGTGTTTATTGTAAAGAAAAACTTTTATATTGCACTCATGTTCCGAAAATTAACACTATTATTGTTTTTATTATCAATAATTCTTTTCAGTTTAAATAATGCCTTGGGCGCTCAGAACCCTGAAGCAAAGTACAATGTACAAATATACGACTTTGAAGGAATTAGGCCACTTCTTGAGAAGGATAATGACACAACTTATGTGATTAATTTCTGGGCAACATGGTGTTCTCCTTGCGTACGGGAAATTCCTTATTTTGACAAGATTAACAGCAAGTTTGCTGAAAAAAAAGTAAAGGTTATATTAATCAGCCTGGATTTCCCTAACCAGTACGACACAAGGCTCATTCCATTTTTAAAGGAAAGACAAATAAAGTCAAGGGTAATATTGCTTGATGACCCGAGAGCAAACAGGTGGATCCCGCTGGTTAGCGAAAAATGGACCGGGGCTATTCCTGCCACTCTTATTTATAACAGCCATGGAAAAGAGTTTTACCAAAAGGTATTTACATACGAGGAATTAGAAAATGAAGTTTTAAAATTTATTAGTAACTAATCAAAACACTTAATCCTATGAAAAAATTTGTATTGTTTTTATCGTTAGTAGCTTTTTCAACAACAACATTAATTAGCCAGGGCTATACCATTGGTGATAAAGCTGAAGATTTCCGTTTAAAAAATGTTGATGGCACAATGGTGTCTATGGCTGATTATCCTGATGCCAAAGGTTTTGTGATAATATTTTCATGTAATCATTGCCCTTTTGTTGTTGCAACAGAGGACAGGATGATTGATCTACACAACAAGTATGCACCTAAAGGATATCCGGTAATAGCTATAAATCCAAATGATCCGGAAGTACAGCCGCAAGATAGTTTTGAAAAAATGATAATAAGAGCAATTGAGAAAAATTTCCCGTTTGCATATCTTTTTGATGAAGGACAAAAAGTTTACCCTAAATTTGGTGCTACTCACACACCTCATGTGTTTTTACTGAACAAGTCAGGTGATGATCTAATTGTTGAATACATAGGTGCTATAGATGATAACACACGCGATGCCAGCCAGGTAGAAGAGCATTATTTGGCCAATGCAATTGATGCATTACTGGCAGGCGAAAAGCCCGCAGTTACTGAAACCAGGGCAATAGGCTGCACAATAAAAGTAAAAAAGTAAACTTTTTTCAAACGAAATTGCATGCTTAATTCCCGAGCCTTCACCAAGGCCTTCGGTAGTTTCCTTATTTTTCTACTCCCTTGTTAAATCAACTATTTTTCAAATAGTTTGCTAATACCGACTTTGCAGACATTCAATCCTATAATAAAATACTGCGTCATGCTTATAAATGGAAGGCGATGAGTTTAAAATTCGCTTAAAGGCCTATAAAAAAATGAAGTTCCCTTTGTTTGTGTTATCATTAATTTCAGGGTTAATGTTTTTTGGTAAAAACTTCCGTAAGAAGTGGTACAGGGAAATGAAAGATTGTTTTTTTGAGAATCCATTATATTTTATTGTTGTTTCTGTAATTTCCATTATTTCCCTGCCAATGTTGCTTTTAATTGTATTATGGGGAAATGTCAGGCATGTTGTTTTGCCTTATGGAGACCAGCCTGAAACGATAAGGATGGAGTATAAAAATCATACATAATCACAGGGGTTTGATTAATAAGCCTGTTGCCACAACGGCTAAAAAATAACTTACAGTTAAAAACAATACTCATTCACTGAAAACAGATATTCAATAATAATTTTCCGTCATTCAACATCTTTGATTTTAAGTTGGAGCATGACGGTGGTAATTTTGTTTCAGATTTTAAAAATTAAAAATATGAAAACTATATATCTGAACGTAAAATGTATATCTTTCTTAAAAGCTCTGTGTAGCGATAATATTGACAGGCCTGTTGGGAGCACAGGAAATAAAAGGGCTGCTAATATTGTTAAGGAAGAGCTGGAATTTTTAGGATGGAACGTAGAAACATCTGAGTTTGATGTAATCGACTGGAAGCAAAGCGGGGCAAAACTTAATGTTAATGGTTCTGAACTGAATGTTTTTGTAAGCCCTTATTCTACCGGTTGCTCTGTAAAAGCACCCTTGGCGATAGCTGAAAGTATTAGTGATTTAGAAAAGAATGATTATAAAGATAGTGTTGTTCTTCTCAAAGGTGAAATTGCACAGGAACAGCTTATGCCCAAAAATTTTGTTTTTTACAACCCAGAGCATCATAAAAAAATCATTTCTTTGCTCGAAAACAGTGGCGCAAGAGCATTGGTGTGCGCTACAGGCAAAGATGCAGCTCTTGCAGGGGGAGTTTATCCTTTTCCTCTTATTGAAGATGGCGATTTTGATATTCCATCTGTTTTTACTACGGAAGAAGAAGGACATAAGCTTGCTGAACATGCCGGACATGAAGTGACTTTAACTTCATGTTCAGAAAGGATTGATTCAACCGCTTGTAATGTTGTTGCAAGAAAAGGCAATCCCAACAAAGAAAGAATTATTATAACTGCACATATTGACTCAAAAAAAGGTTCTCCCGGAGCTCTTGATAATGCATCAGGTATTGTTGTTATGTTGTTGCTCGCCGATATGCTCAATGATTACAAGGGAGACTATTCTCTTGAAATCGTTGCCTTAAACGGAGAGGATCATTATGCTAATCCGGGACAAATGCAATATATTGAATCAAATAAAGAAAACTTTGAAAATATCCTGATAAACATAAATATTGATGGCCCGGGTTATAATATAGGTGAAACCTCTTTTTCATTTTTTAATTTACCTGACAAATTACAAAAAAGCGCAAAAAAAATATTACGTGAATATCCCGGTATTGTCGAAGGCCCACAATGGCCACAAGGTGACCATAGTATTTTTACTCAACAAGGCAAAGCAGCAATTGCAGTTACTTCAAAATGGCTGCTCGATAATTCAGAACAGGACATAACTCATACTGAGAATGATGAAATTTCAATAGTTGATTGCAGAAAGCTTGTTGAGGCAGCACAAGCGTTAAACGCTCTTATCCGAAAGATTTAAAAGAACCCTGAAAAAAATATCTTTATGTTTAAATGTAACTTATAAAACACATAAATCGTCATAAAAATATTTATTTAGAATTATTGAAAACTTAACCCCCCTTTGCAACTATGAAAAAACTAGCAAACATTTCGAAAATTGCACTTTTATTATGTGTAAAAATTAGTATTAACTTTTTTACATGTACTACTTATGCCGAATCAACAAATGAAAGCACTGTTATTAGTGGCGGCATCACAGGACAGGTAATAGATCCTGTTGATAACGAAAAAATCCCTTATGCTACTATTGCTTTGTTTAAGGCTGATACTGAAAGCCTTATTAATGGTACAATCACCGATGATGAAGGAGAATTTATTTTGGAAAGAGTACCTGAAGGAGAGTACTTTATGGAAGTAAACTTTCTTGGTTATAATAAAGAAGTTATTAATGACATCTTTATTTCAAGCGAGGCCGGAGGATTAAACCTTGGAAAGATAACTCTGGAAAGGGCTTTTGAAACATTAGAAGGCGTCGAGGTTTCTGCTGAAAGAAGCGCCCTTGAGTACAGGCTCGACAGGCGTGTTGTAAATATTGACAGAAACCTGCAGGCAGCCGGTGGCACTGTGGTTGAAGCATTGGAAAATCTTCCATCAATCCAGACTGATGCCGAGGGAAATATTTTGTTGAGAGGAAGCTCATCATATACTGTTTTAATTGACGGCCGCCCAAGCCCTCTCAGTGGCTCCGAAGCTTTAAGGCAAATCCCTGCCGGTGCAGTTGAGCAGGTTGAAATTATTACCAACCCCTCTGCAAGGTACGACCCTGACGGCTCTGCAGGAATTATTAATATCATAATGAAAAAAGAATATCAAAACGGGTTTAACGGGCTTGTTAATATGTCCGCTGGTAGTACATGGAAGCGTAGTGGCGACTTTTCGTTTAACTACAGAAGAAACAGGCTTAACTACTTTTTTAGTGGAAGATATGCAGAAAGGCCAAGAAACACCTCTTCAGAACTTTTTAATGAAATAGATTTTGACAACAACACAAGATTACTGCATCAATATAGCGCTCGCATCGAAAATAATGACCCTTATGCTATTTCCGGAGGTATAGATTATCATATTAATGACAAAAACGTTTTAACTTTTACCGGCGAATACGGCCACTGGGGCTGGGGAATCGACATGGATTCTGATGTGAACGAAGAATATAACTCCACAGGCCTGTTTATAAATAAACACACACTCACCGAAGGGAAAATGGGAGGAAACTATCTTAACGGAAGGCTGAATTTTGACCACAAGTCTTCAAATGACAATAAATGGGAAAGTTCATTATTTGTTTCTACATGGGATGGCAATAATACTCTTTTTGTTAATGAAACAACACTGGATGATAGCGGACAAAGTGAACTTTTTTCCAATAAACACAGAACAGGCCTTAAAGCCGATAATTATGAAGTAAGGTTTCGGTCTGATTTTTCTAAATCGTTTAGTGAAACTTCAAAATTTGAAGCCGGATATCAATACAGGCTTAAAGATGAAACAGGCTCTTTCCGTCTTTATAACTTTATTGAATCTTCAGACAACTGGATAGAAAACATGGATTTTCATAACAATGTTCTTTATATACGACATATTCACTCGTTATATGGCACATATAGTGGTGAGTTGGCCGGATTCCAGTACCAGGGTGGTTTAAGAGCCGAATATACTGACAGAAAACTATCTTCTGATAAAGATTATCTTTACGACAAACTTGACTTTTTTCCTACTGTTCATATTACTCGCCAGTTGCCTAATAATCAGCAATTGCAGACAAGCTACAGCAGGCGGATTAACAGGCCTGAAATGTGGTCGTTAAATCCTTCACCATCTTATATGGACAACTATATGATGGAAGTAGGAAACCCTGAACTTGTACCACAAATTACAAACTCCTATGAGTTAAACTACATGTGGTTTAATAAAGTTGGCTTTTTGTCAGCAGAAGCATATTATCGTCATAATAAAAACAGCTTCACAACAGACCTTACACTTCAGCAAGACGGCAGAATGAGAATCACAAATATAAACCTGGGCAGCTCATTGGCCTATGGAGTTGAGCTGTCATCAAACCTAACTCTTTCAGAATATTTCAACACTTTTTTAAGTGCTAATTTGTACAATTATACTATTGACAACGAATATATCTCTGAAAACATTGATAACAGTATGTTTAGGTCTGATTTTACCTTGAATGCCAACATTATGCCAATTAAAAACACCCGCTTACAAGTAACAGGCTTCTACAGAAGCCCAAGTGTTACCCACCAGGGACGGGCTAGCGGCTTTTATGGTGTCAACCTTGCATTAAATCAAGACTTTATGGAAAGACAACTTTCTGTTACTCTTAGTGTAAGAGATGTTTTTAAAACAATGGCTTATAGCTTTGAAGCTACAGGGCAAGAGAGCAAAACAAACTATACCTACAATATGGAGCAACAGGTTTTTATGTTGTCGCTCAGGTACAGAATAAACAACTATCAGAATAATCGCCACAGAGAAGATGTTGCTCCTCAGGGTGGTGGTGGAATGTTTTAAGAAAAAACCTTTTTATTTAAAAACCCCTTTCAACCATGAAAAAACTAGCAATTATTTTTAAGGTTACGCTTATTTTATGCACAAATATTTCATTATGCCCGCTGCTTCCCAAACATGCCTTTGCCGGAGCAACAACTGCAAAAGTTACAAGCAGCGGCTCAATTGCAGGGCAGGTACTTGACGCAGTGGATAATGAAAAAATCCCTTATGCTACTATTGCTTTGTTTAAGGCTGATACTGAAAGCCTTATTAATGGTACAATCACCGATGATGAAGGAGAATTTATTTTGGAAAGAGTACCTGAAGGAGA
>PWND01000076.1 GCA_003557965.1 Bacteroidales bacterium
ACACTATTAATACAAAGAAAAATTCCAGCATTACCGACTTGAAACCGATACTGTGTAAGGGCAGAGCCTATATTGAAGAAGAAATCGGAAATATTAAATACCGAATAGGAGCAAACTCATTTTTCCAGACAAACTCGTATCAAACATATACCTTGTATTCATCTGCTGCCGAATTTGCCGGCCTGTCAGGCTCTGAAACAGTTTATGACTTATATACCGGCACCGGCTCTATTGCCAACTTCGTTGCAAAAAATGCTAAAAAAGTTATTGGTATTGAGTATGTTGAAGAAGCTATTGATAATGCTAAAGAAAACTCAGAAATTAATAATATTAAAAATACTGAGTTTATATTCGGTGATATTGCCAAAACTTTGACAGGAGTTTTTTTTCAGAATAATGGGTTGCCGGATATAATAATTACTGACCCGCCAAGATCAGGAATGCACCCCGACGTTGTTAATCAGTTGTGCGAAAGTGGCGCCAAAAAGATAATTTATATTAGCTGTAACCCCGCAACACAAGCCAGGGATATTGGTTTATTAGCAGAAAAATATAAACTGGAAAAAGTTCAGGCAGTTGACATGTTCCCTCATACTATGCATGTTGAAAATGTTGCATTACTTTCACTAAAAAAGTAAACATAGCTATATTTAATCAATAAAATTTTGTTATTTTGTAAATGAATTATTATTAAGTAACTATAATTGCTTGAGACTAATCATTATTATATCATCCTTGATGTGGTTTATTATACACAGCAATGCGTTTTGTGATACAAGCCAGAAAAAGAATATTATTTACAGAGATATAACTGTTAGCATAAAATCAACTTCTTACATATCATACAGCACAATTAAACCAACATTTCCTTTTATAATTGGTTATCCCACCTACAATAGCGATGCAATAGGATTAGATGTTACATATAGCTTTCAGCCTAAAATCCTGAACCATAATTTTGGATTTAATGCAATTTTACCGGCAAAGATTACATCTGATAATGGTAAAGGCTCTAATTACCTGCTTAATAAAGATGAAAGTACATACAACAGAATTGAAACAAGATATCACTTTTTTAATGAATTTTGGAACTTTTACGATGTTTAGTTTTTATATGGCTTGTCATCTTCAATAATGCTGGAAACCAGGTATTTGAAATTCAAGTCAGATGATGTGATTAAGCAGAGTGATATTAATTTTGGAATAGGCATAGCATTGGGTGCTCAGTGTAAAATTTGGAAAATGTTTTCAGCTAATATTGAAGGCCATTTCTTGTTATTTATGCCTTATACTTGCTATGGAAGGCACTCTTTTGAAAATATTGACATGGCAGACCAAAAGGATAGCTACCATCCTATTACGTATAAAGCAATATGGGATATGTCAGTGGAAGGAAAACTAAATAAAGCAATTTCTGTTCGTTCGGGTTATAGAAGAACAAACCAGATAGGATATGGAAATTCTAAAAACTCTTTTGTTTTAAACTATATTATCACTTCAAAGATGGATAGAATTAATGAGTTTTTTCTTGGAGTGACTGTAAGAATATAAACTATTTACAAACTTACTAATGTGTAAAACCGGAAATTCAAGGATAATTTGTATCTGTGCAATATTTATAATTGCATTTAGCATTGGCTGCACAGACTTTTTTGCTTCGCTTGAAAAGCACCATGACTGGATTGTTACAGAAGAGGGTAATATAGTTTTACATTCGCGACCTAAAGGCTTTTCAAACAGCGCTTCACCGGATGAAAACATTATAAACTCTATTTTAGCCAATCAGAATTTTTACTATTACCTTATTCTGGACTCCCTAAAACTAAACTATAATGATAAGGTTTTGATTTACCTGTACAACCATGATGAGGCACAGGATGCAATCGGAACAAATTCCGGTGGTAGTATTATGGCATCAAGGTCAACAATTTACTACTCATTTATGATAGGCTCATACAAAGACTTATTTGGGAGAGATGCATATATTGGCTCTGAGAAAATGGTGAAACTAATAACTCAGCGGTCACTTGGCTCAAATTATACAAGGCTTATGTACGATGGTTATGCAGTTGCATTTTCCGGGTCTTTTGGGAAAGCCTATGATGAAAACCAGGAAATTATTATTGCAAACCCTGTTTCCGACTGGATGAATATCCATCATATTAATAATCACATATTAAGTCCGGAGCAGCTTCTTTATGAAACAGGATGGGATAACGATATATATATACCTAATGCAGGATTTTTTATAAGATTTTTATGGAAAATGTATGGGGTAGCCGAGGTTAATAAGTTATTTAATTTAAACTCAGATAATATCGTTAGTAAAATACCTGAAATTTTTGGGGTAAGCTTTGAAGAACTATCTGATGATTATGAAAAGTACCTGGAATCTGTATTGGATAACAACAATGAGAACTAATCATCAACAGAATATACAAGGATGTAGTTTTCAAGAGTTTGATAAAATAAATCATAGCATTTATTATGCTCTTCGGAGTTTATTTTTCCTCTAACTTCACCATAGCCCTTGAATGTGAATGGTTTTATTTTAATGTTATCTTTAAAAAGGATATTTTTTTTGCCATGCAATTTATATAAAGACTCTTTTGCAGCCCAAATAATATATAACTTTTGTAGCGAATTTTTACCTACTGTGCATGGAACTTCTTTGTTGTTAAGAAATTTATGGGCAATATTATAAATTTTCGGATCAACTTTTTCAATATCAATGCCAACTGATTTGTTTGGGCTTACTATTAATGCAGAAAATTTACCGGAATGTGAAACGGAAATATGTCTTACTCCATTATTAAGATAAGGCTTACCATAAACATCATAGTCTATAGCGCATAACTCCTCAGGTTTTACCAGGTAGGGAAGAATTAACCGATAGCTAAGCCAATGCCTTTTTCTGGAGATTGTTTTTAATCCTTCAAATATTTGCTGTTCCTTCTCTGAAAGATTAACTTTTTTGTATAGCTCTTCAACGGGCTCATTAATTTCCCATACTCCAATAGAAGCATTTTTTATGACCTTTTTGTAAAAAAGACCCATAATTCCCGCTTATTGTGAATAATAATTTTCCTTTGCTCATTACAAATGTAAAAATATTTTTTTCTAAAAAATAATTTCTTAACAATTTTAATTTATATAAAAAACTGCTTTTGCTTTTTCTTTTTATCTTTGAAGGAAATTCATAAAGAAAAACTTTTTTAATAGTTTCGCATGAAGCATTTACCAAACTTTCTTACTTGTGTAAATTTGTTTTTCGGATGCCTCGCAATAGTATTTGTATTCGATGGTAAGTTGCATTATGCTGCATTTAGCGTTGGTATAGCTGCTATTTTTGATTTTGCTGATGGCTTTGCAGCCAGGTTGCTTAAGGCTCAATCACCAATAGGAAAAGACCTTGATTCCCTTGCTGATTTGGTTTCATTTGGGGTTGCTCCTGCTGCTGTTATGTTTATGTTTATGGTTAATAGCGAAAACTTTCCTTTTTTAACCACTATACCATGGCTTTTAGCAATGCCCGCATTTTTAATTACAATATTTTCTGCACTGAGATTAGCAAAATTTAATAATGATAATCGCCAGGAAGATGTGTTTTATGGACTTCCTACTCCGGCAAATGCTTTGTTTTTTATGTCGTTGCCTATTGTTATTAAGTATGGAGCAGAAAATACAGCAATTTATGACTCAATAAAAGATATTACCAATGATTATTATACATTATTAACGCTTGCAGTTTTATCTTCAGCATTAATGGTAAGCAATATTTCTATGATCTCTTTAAAATTCAAAAACTTTTGCTTTAGAGAAAACATTGCCAGGTATATATTTATTGCCGGTTCTGTTTTAATGCTGTTAATATTATTTGTGAATGCACTTCCATTGATTATTATTTTTTATCTAATTTTGTCACTCATTTATTATTTAATTATTTAAGCATAATAAGTATGAAATTTGTTGCAGAAATAAATGTTATGCCTCTTAAGGCTTTGCTTGACCCCCAAGGTAAGGCTGTTACAGCCGGAATGAAAAATATGGGCCTGCCTGAAATTACAAATGTCAGAATTGGCAAGCATATTAGCCTGGAGGTTGAAGCAGATTCAGAAAACGAAGCTGCAAAAAAAGTTGAATCAGCTTGTAAAAACCTCCTTGCCAATCCTATAATGGAGTATTTTGAGTTTGAAATCCAGAAAGTGTAATATCAAAAAATTTTTGCACTATGGCAGAATTTCATGAAACCGGAAAAAAAGGAGAAGAAATGGCTAAAACTTTTCTTAAAAATAAAGGCTATGAAATTCTTGAAGTAAACTGGAGATCAGGTCATAATGAAATAGACATCATCGCAAAGGAAAATGATGTTGTTATTATTGCGGAAGTAAAAACCAGGAAAACCAATTACTTTGGTGAACCTGAAGAATTTGTCACAAAATCCAAACAAAAAGCTTTAGTTAAAGCCGCAAATGATTACATATTTAAAAAAGACATTGATGCAGAGGTTAGGTTTGATATAGTTTCTGTTCTTTACAGTGGCAGTAATCATAAAATTCACCATATAGAAGATGCATTTTATCCTACACTTTAATTCTATCAAAAATTTCAAAATTCAATAAACATTTTCCTTCTATTAGTTGTTTCCTGTTTGTAACAAAATATGATGTTATTTATTAAGCATGGTTAACATGCCTAAATACTAGGTATTTACGTACAAATGGATATATGTGTAGGCTTTAAATCAAATAATTATTAATTAAAAAATATTATATAAAATGGAACAAAACAAAGAAAATCAAGACTATGTAAGAATGCCATTGATTGGAGATGTGGCACCATCATTCAGGGCAAAAACTACAATGGGGCCTGTAAACTTTCCTGAAGATTATAAGGGTAAATGGGTGATTCTTTTTAGCCACCCTGCTGATTTTACTCCTGTATGTACTACGGAGTTTATGACATTTGCCTCAATGCAGGATGAGTTTAGAGAGCTTAATACTGAGTTAATCGGACTATCTATTGATAGCATTTATGCTCATATTGGCTGGTTAAGAACAATTAAGGAGAAAATTGAATACAAGGGAATGAAAAATGTTGAAATCAACTTTCCTGTTATTGAAGACCTTAAAATGGATGTTTCAAAGAAGTTTGGGATGGTTCAGCCTAATGCATCAACAACGCAGGCAGTAAGGGCTGTGTTTATTATTGACCCGGAGTCAAAAGTCAGGGCAATTCTTTATTATCCATTAAGTAACGGAAGAAATATGGATGAAATAAAACGCCTGATAATTGGATTGCAAAAGGCTGAAAAAGAGCAAATCGCAACACCTGCTAATTGGCAACCGGGAGAAGATGTGATTGTTCCTCCTCCTGGCTCATGCGGCACTGCTAAAGACAGGGTTGAAAGTGATGATGAAGAAATTTATTGCTACGATTGGTTTATGTGCTTTAGAAAAGAAAAGAAATAAAATCGCATAAATAATTTAGTTAATTGAGACCATACAATAAAACCTGTAATATTTACAGGTTTTATTACCGGGGATATTGATGTAAACTTTGCATCAAATGGCCACATATAAAAGATGACTCCTTTTCTATGCCCCGGATGGTCTCTTTTTTTTTGATTTACACGGATGAAACCCTCATCTATTAAACATATATAAAAGTGCATGTGTAAACATGAGGGTTCCATCAGGATAAAAGTACCTTAAATTGAATACATGAATACGCATAATACTAATATTCAATTTGATAACACTAATTTACACGGATGAAACAAGCATAAATGCATGATTCTTATTCATATCCTGGTTATATATCAATATTTTTTTTATATCTCCGGATGGTTTTTTAATAAATATGTTGCCTGGTGCTGATCCTGTTTTCAATATTTTTGCTGCCAACCATAAAGCAAATGCAGGGGCGGTATCATACTCTCCGCAAAAGTGTTTGTAATATGCTTGTCCGCATTCCGGAAAAATTTCATTTTTTAATTCATCATAATATTTATCACCTGCAACATCTCCGTTATAGCCGTAAATAACCAAATCCACATCCTCAAAATCAAAACCGGCAGACGTCATGCAATCATTAAGCCTTCTTTTTAAGAATTCC
The DNA here is from genome assembly GCA_003557965.1 of Bacteroidales bacterium. Classification (GTDB taxonomy): domain Bacteria; phylum Bacteroidota; class Bacteroidia; order Bacteroidales; family UBA7960; genus PWND01. The sequence continues at coordinate 6,118 of PWND01000076.1, forward strand.
GGGCCTTCAAATTTATGTATAAGTTCAATCATCCTGATTTCTGCGTAGGTATTTGCATTTTTTTTGTCAGATACAACAAAAAAGGTTGACCCTTCACCCGGAATACAACCGTTTGTTTTATCTGCCAACATTTTTAGGTTGCTGAAAGGTTCATTTTTCCACAGGTTTATTTTTTTCTTAAGGTTGTAGTTTTCCTCTGTCATTTCATCAATACCGCCTACCAGTATATTTTTAGCCTCTCCTTCTTTAATTAATAGCATGGCATCAAGCAATGCTGTTTCAAAAGAGATAGTTTTATGCACGTAAGCAACGTTATATTCATTACACTTAAGGGTAAGGGCAATGTGTCCGCCAATGGTATTATGTGTTGACTGGATAAATGTTGTGGGAGTGAGCATACCCTCATTATTATCAATCATTTTGTTGAGGAATGTTTCTGTATCTTTCAGGCATCCCAGTCCTGTGCCCGTAATAATAGCATCAGGTTTTTCAATTCCGGCCTCTTTAAGGCATTCAATAGCAGTAGTTGTTCCTGATTTAATAATACGGCTCATTCTTCTCAAGTCAATAGGCTTAAAGTAAGCTTTAAAATCAGGCAGTATAGTATGCATAATTCCGTTATGCTCAATCAGTTCTGCAGGCACTTTGTCTTTTAAAAAAGTGTCTTGCGGGGATATTGCTTGTGTAGCGTTTATATACATAGTTATAGTTATACTTTTGAGAATATCAATGTTGAGTCATTCCCTCCAAAGCCAAAGGAATTTGTCATAACATTTTTAACTCCTGCGTTTTTTATTGTTTCAGTTACAGGTTTAAGATTGATTTCCGGTATAGGTTTTTTGAAGTTCAGGTTCGGAAATATTACATCATACTTTATAGCCATAATGGAATAAATTGACTCTATTCCGCCGGCACCTCCAAGAGCATGGCCTGTATAGGCTTTTGTGGAGCTAAATTCAGGTACACTATTATTAAAGAGCTTAATCATAGCCAGCCCCTCTGTCAGGTCGTTGTTGTCAGTGCCTGTGCCATGTACATTTATGTATTGAATATCACCAGGTTCTAATCCGCTATGCTGCAATGCATTTTTCATTGACAAGTAAGGGCCAAGTCCGTCGGGTGAGGAAGCAGTTTGGTGAT